>CAVDHG010000050.1:0-11138 GCA_963608725.1 Agathobacter rectalis
GAATGAAGGGGTTATAAAAAGTTGACGGGGGGGGTAACTTGTTATTGTGATGTCTCTATAAGAGGAAGTAGTATGGAGCCGGTTTCGGAAGAGCTGAGTTGCAAGTTCAAGAATATGGCGATTGTGTGCGCCATTCTGGTGGTCTTTATCCACATTTCCTTGGGCAAACTTGAGCCGGGGTCGGTGCTTTGGGTGTTCGATATGCTCGTTCGGTGGGGGATTGCTCAAATCGCCGTGCCGTTCTTCTTCATCGCGAGCGGGTATTTCCTCGCGGGGCACATTGGGGAGGACGGGTGGTGGAAGCGGGAAGTGCTCAAACGCGTCCGGACGCTCTTGGTGCCCTTCATCCTCTGGAACGCGATCTTCATCCTCTATGGAATGACCCTCGCGACGGTTGCCGACCTCGTGGCGCATCGGGCGTTCGGAACGAGTTTTGCGTATGTGAAGAACCCGGGTTACTTTCTGCTGGGGTTCGACCCGCTGGCACCTCCGCCTTTGGGGTCAATGTGGTATGTCCGCACGCTCCTGCTGCTCACCCTTGTTTCGCCTGTGATTGTGTGGGTGTTGAAGCGGTTCCCGTGGGCGTTTATCCTTAGCGCGTGGGCGCTTTCGCTCGTCGCGGGCGCGAATAATTGGGATAGGACAAACGCGCTCCCCCTGTGTGTGGAGGAGATCGGGCGCGGGCTGGTCTTTTTCACGGTAGGGATCTTTCTGCGGAAGAACCCGATACGCGTTGCGGGGTGGAAGCTTTGGGCGTGGAGCAGTGTCGTTGCGCTTGCGCTCCTTGCGGTGCACATGGGGCAAGACGTGGGGCAGGGGTATACGGGGGCGTCCCGGGAGGCATCCTTGAGCATCGTCGCGATCCCCTTCATGCTGTACGCGGTCTGGGGCTTGATTCCTGCGAAGCCGTGGGCGAAGGGGTTTACGTCGCTCGCGTTTCCATGCTACTTAATGCACGCGTTCGTTATCAACGTGCTTAACATTGGGATCTCTGCGCTCGTGAAGCTCTCCGGGCTTCCTCAGAGTGTGCATGAGGAGCTTCGCCTTTGGATTCCGCTGGTGCTTGCGGTGCCTGTGACGTTGCTTCTGGGGCACGCGTTGCACCGCCTCTTCCCGAAAACAGCGGGGGTGCTCTTTGGCGGGAGGTAGGCGCGTCATGTGCGAGTCCTGATGGCGAGGAAAGGAGTGGGGGAGGGGAGAGTAAGGGGTGGGGCGGTTTTGGTATAATTATGCCCTAATCGTGTTGTTATCCAAAAAGGATTTATGAGCATACTGGAAATCGTCTGCTTCGGTTTGGCTTTCGTTCTGCTATTGGCTTTGTCTGCCTATTTTTCGGGTTGTGAAACGGCGATGCTCTCGCTTTCCCCCCTCCAGATCCAGCGGATCAAGGAGCGGAAAGGGAAATTGGGGAACCGCTTAGAGGCGTTGCTCGCTCGCCCAGAGGTGTTGCTCTCAACGCTCCTCATCGGAAACACGTTCGTCAACGCGGCGTTGGCGAGTGTGGGGTTCACCTTCCTGTCACGCTTGGGAGTCTTTTCGCCGGTCGTGTTGGAAGTGGCGAGTATTGTGATCGTAACGTTGCTGGTTCTGCTCTTTGGCGAAATCAGCCCCAAGCAGTTTGCCATCCGCCACGCCGAAGCCCTCGCGCCGTTCATTGTGCGGACGCTGACGGTGGTCATCCCGATTCTGCGTCCGCTCTCGTGGTGCCTGCAGAAACTCCTCAAGCCCTTCCGCAAGACCTTTAAGCCCGAACAGAAGTCCGTTTCCGATGAAGAGCTGATGAGCGTGGTCAACCTGGGGCAGGAGCATGGGGACTTTGACCAAGAGGAAGGCGCGATGGTGCGCGGCATCCTGCGGTTGAGCGAGTTGAACGCGTCGGACGTGATGACGCCCCGTGTGGAGTTGATTGGTCTGGACAAGAATGACCCGCCGGAGGTGCACGAAAAGATGATGCGGGAATCGCCCTTCGTGTGGATGCCACTCTGGGATGACTCGGCGGACAACTTTATCGACTTCGTGGACGTGTCGCGGTATCTGCTCGACCCGGAGCACAACCTGGAGGCGGCGCGGTGTCAGTGCTCGGCGGTGGTGCCGGAAAATATCGGGCTGGACGACCTCTTAATCCTGCTCTACCGTCAGCGTTTGCCGATGGTGCTGGTTACCGATGAATATGGCGGAACCGCGGGGATCGTCTCGCGGGGTGATATCTTGGAATTGGTCTCCTTGGAGACGGATGACGAGCGCACGAACGTGGAGCCTCCGGACATTCAGCCGCAGGGCGCGAATTGCTGGCTCGTCTCGGGCGATGCCTCCTTGGAGCAGATCAACTTCGAGCTGGGGACGCATCTGGAAGCGGATGACGCCGACCGCATCAGCGGGTGGGTAACCTTCCATGCCGGGAAGATCCCGAAAGTGGGGGACACGGTGGAGGCGGATGGGTACCGCGTAACGGTGCGCAAGATGCGCAAGAGGCAGATATTGGTCGTCCTCCTGGAAGACCTTGACCCCGGTTCGCAGGATCACGACGTGCCCCAGAATCTCCACGCGGAGCATAGAGACGCGCTGACCGAAGACGAGGTGGAGGTGTTGCCGTGAGTATGTCCGTGCATGTGCTTGAGCTGTTTTTGATTCTGCTCTTCTTCCTCGGGAGCTGGTTCTTCTCTGGCTTTGAGAGCGGGATGGTCTCGATGAACCGCCATCGCCTGGTCTACCTCATCCGCCACGGCGATAAACGGGCAAAGGCAATCGCGACGATTTTGCGCGACTCGCATAGGATGCTCGCCACGACGTTGGTGGGGAACAACATCTGCAACGTAACGCTCTCGACGCTTGTCGCTGCCTTGGCGGTTGCCTGTGCGCAGACGTTTCACTGGAAGGAGGCGACGGCGCAAACGGTTGGCACGCTCGCGATTGCGGTGCTTCTGCTGGTCATTGGGGAGTTTCTGCCGAAGCTGTGGTTTACGGCGCGCCCGCTGGAGCGGTGCCGACCGCTTCTGCCGGTGTTCGTGGTGTTGCGCACGTTGCTCTATCCGCTTGCCTCGCTGTGTATGTTGCTCACGCGCATGGTTACCCCTCGCCAACGCGGAGCGAAGCGTTCGCCCTTCATCTCGCGGGAGAGCCTGGCTTTCCTGATGCGGGATTCGGAGGTGCATGGGCAGATCTCCGCCTTCGAACGCACGATGATTAACCGCGTGCTGGACTTGCAGTTGCGCCGCGCCACGCAGATCATGACGCCGATGTCCAAAGTGGTGCGCGTCTATGAGAGCGACAACCTCGCCACCGTGCTCCGCGTCTTCCGGCAGAGTCGGCACCGGGTGCTCCCGCTCTTCTCGGATGATGGGGCGCACTGCTTGGGGGTGTTGCATCTCTTCGACCTCCTGCGGAGCCGGAGTTCGGACCCGGTGCCGTTCGACTTGCGCAGGCAACCGGTCTTCGTTAAGAACGACCTGCCCGCGGACGAGTTGCTTCCCTATATGCGCGTGCGGAATACGAAGATTCTGATTGTGAACAATCTCGGGGGGCGCCCGGTTGGAATCGTTACGCAGGAAGACGTCTTAAACGCCGTCCTGGATGACGAGCTCCTGCGCTCTTCGACCGACCGCCGTTCCAACCCGCAACCGGTTGACGCCTAACCGCACGATTGCGCTCAGGGCTTTACCTTATATAACTGGAGGTGCTTGACCATGAAACGCCTGCTGATTCTCTTCCTCGCGCTCGCCGGGACGCTGTCGGCTTCGCCCTTGGATGAATTGCTCCCGCGCCCGAAAAGGGTTACGCCCGGGAATGGCGAGTGGAGGTACCGTGCTGGCGAGGTGAAAGAAGAGAGGCGCGTAGCGGATGAGGCTCTGGCTGGGAAGCCGGGCGGGTACGTCCTCAAGGTGGAGCCCACGGGCGCGACACTCTGCGCGGAGCAGGAGGAGGGGATGCGTTATGCTCGCGCCACGCTCCGGCAACTCGTCGCGTTGGGGAAAGGGCGCGTTCCTTGTTGCCGGATCGTGGATTATCCCACCTTCGCTATCCGCGGGATGCTCCACGACACGGGGAGGAATTGGCAACCGATCGACCAACTGAAGAAGCAACTCGACCGCATGGCGGACTACAAGCTGAACGTCTTTCAGTGGCACCTCACCGATAATCCGGGCTGGAGATTGCAGTCGCGCAAGTATCCGCAGTTGAGCCGGGCGGAGAATCTCGACCGCACCAAGCGGTTCTACACGCAGGAAGAGTTTAAGGCGCTCATTGCCTATGCGCGGGAGCGGGGAATAACCGTGATTCCGGAGCTGGACGTGCCGGGGCACTCGGCGACCTTCCGGCGGGCGTTCGGGCTGAAGCGGATGGACGAAGCGCGTGTGCGGGGAATCGTGCGCGACCTATTCGAGGAGCTTGCCTCGTTGCTTGACCCCGCGGTTACGCCGTATATTCACGTGGGCTCGGACGAAGTCCAGCCGCATGAGCGCGTGCCGGGCGAGTGGCTTGCGGAGTGGATTACGCTCCTGCAGGATAAAGGCTTCAAGGTGATCGCGTGGGGCCCGGGGCAACATCCGCCCAAGCTGAAGGAGCCGTTGATTCGCCAGTACTGGATGGGGCGGCAGGTGCGCCGGGACGAGTCGGAGCCGTATATCGATTCGCAAAGCTCCTACTATATTAACCACGTCGACCCGCTGGAACTGCTCGCGCCCGCCACCTATCAGAAGCCGTGCCTAACCGGGACGGACGCGACGCGGCTTGGCGCGATCTTCGCGGTGTGGCACGATGACGCCGTCTCTTCGCCCGCAGACCTCCTCACGATGAACCCCGTCTATCCCGCGCTGGCGTTGTATTCCGACGCCTTCTGGAACGGACGCGAGAAGGACGATATGCGCTATTACGGGAACTTGCCCGACCCGCGGGATGCGCTCTTTGCGCAGGCGGAGGAACTGGAGCGGAGACTCCTGGCGCATAAGCCCCTCTTCGCCAAGGAGCCGTTCCCGTATTGGAAGCAGACCGATCTCCGTTGGCGGATGGCGCGCACCGGGGACGCCTCAATCCCCTTCGAGGCTCTGCCGTGGGAGGAGCGCATCATCGCGCAAGGCACGCTCTACCCGAAGCACTTCTTCTACCGCCAGACGGATCTCGTGAACGACAACTCCGGCGCGGTTACCTTCGGCATGATCGTGAAGAGCGACCGCGATCGAACCGTTCCGCTCTATGCCGACTTCATGAACTACAGCCGGAGTGATGGGCGCAGTCGCGACCTTCCGCTCGTGCAGGGGCAGTGGAATGCCAAGGGCGCGCAGTTGCTTATCAATGGCGTGCCCGTGCCTCCTCCGCGCTGGGAGCGACCGGGCGTCTCGGGTGCGAAGAGCCGGGAGATTCCGCTAACCAACGAACTGTGGGTTTCGCGTCCGCCCTGCCGGGTGCGCCTGCGCAAGGGCGAGAACACCGTGCGCATCATTCTCCCTAAGAAGGGCTGGAAGTGGAGTGCCACGTGCTTCTTCCCGGAGACTGAAGGGCTGACCTTCGCGCCACCGGAACGCACGGCGGGGAAATAGTTCGCGCCACGCGTAACGCTCCGCGGTCGGGCGAGCAAAGGAAAAGGGATGCACCTTGTTTGGCGGGCATCCCTTTTCTCTATAAAGGAGGTTGCCCTTTAGGCTTTCGCCGTCCGGCGAATCCACCACATCTGCACGATCGACAACGCCTGCGAGACCGTCCAGTAGAGGCAGAGCGCGGACGCCATCGAGTAGAACATAAACAGAAGCATGATGGGCATCATCCACGTCATCATCTTTTTCTGCGCGGGGTCGCCGGTCGAGGGGCTCAGGTGCGTCTGAAGCCCCATGGTTACCGCGGTGAGGATGGGGAGGATGTTGAGCGGAACCGGCAGGAGCCCGGCGAAAAGGTTCTCCGGCTGAGAGAGATCCGCAATCCACAGGAAGGACGCGAAGCGCAGCTCAATGGCGGAACGGAGCACGACGAAGAGCGCGATGAAGATTGGGATTTGGATGAGCATCGGCAGGCAACTGGAGAAGGGGTTGACCTTATTTTCCCGGTAGAGCTTGAAGGTCTCCTGCTGGAGCTTCTGCGGGTTGTCCTTGAACTGTTGCTGGAGAGCTTTAATCTGGGGCTGAATCACGCTCATCTTGCGCATGGCGATGGTGCTCTTGTGCGTGAGCGGCCAGAAGACAACGCGCACGAGCAGGGTGAGCAGGATAATCGCCACGCCGTAATTCGGGATGAGTGCGTAGAAGAAGTTAAGGATGGGGAGCAAGATCTTGCACACCCACGAGAAGAAACCGAAGTCCATCACGGTATCCGCGTGCGTGCCGAACGCCGAGAGGTGCCCGAGCTTCTTGGGTCCGAGATAGAGCCGCGTAACGACTTCCTGGGGCGCGTTGGGTTGCAACTGCAGTGCCGGGTAGTGATAGGTCGCGGAGACTTCCTTCATGCGGACAACCTTCGCGGTACCATCGCGCATTACGCGGAGCGTCGCCGGAGACGCCACGGGCGGTTGAATCAGCGACACGAAGAACCGGCTCTTCAACGCCACCCACGTCTGCGGCGCGGCAAAGTGTTGCTCGCCCATGAGCGGGACGCCTGTCGGGTCCGAGCTTGTCCCACAACCCAGGAACGCACTCTTCGCGCCGAGGATCTTCCCGAGACTCCCTTCGCAATACTCCGGCTTGCGCTCCCCTTGAGTGAGGAAGTCCGCGCCGAGGAGTTCGCCCTGCCCGGCGGGCAACGCGAAGGAACCCGCATCCATGCTGTACGGCGCGATGGCAACGGCTTGCGAGGCGGAAAAGACGTCGCGCACCTGGACGCCATAGTCCTTCTCCAGCGACACCGTGCGCTCTACCGTTACCCCCGAAGGCAACGCCGAAGCGAAGGTAAGCGCGTTCTCCTGCTTCTGCTTGAGCGTATACGCCAAGCAGGGAGAAGCCCCGTCAATCCCGAGATTCAGGAGGTTGCCCATGTCCAGCGAAACGTGCGGAGCGTCCTCGCGGTTCTCGGCGCGATACTGCAACAGCTCCGCCTTCACCAACCGCGCACCCGCGTTGGAGAAGGTCAGGCGCACCTGATCATTCTCAAGCGTATAGAGCTTCTCGGTCGCCGGGGCGATGTGCTCGACCTTCGGCACTGCAACGGCTGGCACGCTCGGCGCCTGTGGCGCGGGCTGTACGCTCGGGGCAGGTTGCGCTTGTGGCGCGGGTGCGGGCTTCGGCGCGAGTGCTTGCCACGCCAAATAGCCGACCAGCGCAACCACTAAGAGGGCAACCCAAAGCTTCTCTGTCCTGTTCATTTCTCTTCCTTCTGTTCTTCAAAATCCTTACGCGCCGGCGGGACGGGGTCGTACCCGCCACGGGCAAACGGATGGCAACGGCAGATTCGCCACAAGCCAAGCCCCAGCCCATGCCACGGACCGTGCACCTTCAACGCCTCAATCATATACTGCGAGCACGTGGGCGTGAACCGACACGCGCCGTAACCAAAGAACCCGTGCAACACCTGCTGATACGCCCGAACCGCTCCGACGAGTAACGCCGTCAGCCCCGAGCGCACGCGCGCTCCAAGTCCCCGCACCTTCATCCCCGGCTCTCCGCTTCCGCGCTCTTGACGCCCTGCATGAGCGACGCCTTCTTGCACAACCGGAGAAGCTCTCGGCGCACGTCGGCGCAAGTCATCTCCAGCATCCCGCGCCGCCCCATCAGGATAAGGTCAACGCCCGTTATCAGGCGCACGCGCTCCAAGCGGAACGCCTCGCGCATCAACCGCCGAACCCGGCTCCGCTCAACGGCGAGGTGGAAAACGCGCTTGGGCGAGACCACCCCCGCCCGCGTCTTATCCTGCCCATTCGGCAACCACCGCACAAGAAGTCCCCGCCCTGCCACGGCGCGCCCCTGTTCAAAGACCGCCGCATACGCCTTCCCGGGCAACCTAAACGGAGAAAAAAGCAAAGGAGGCATACTTGCGACGCCTCCTTCTGATAGGGAATCCCACTCCTGGGAACCGTTCATGTGCCATCCGGAAGCCGGTCAAGCTTGCGCTCAACCTGCCTCCGAACTCCACATTTAGGCATGAACCAACGCCTTGCGCCCCTTCGCACGCCGGCGGCTCAGCAATTGACGCCCGCCCTTCGTCGCCATACGGGCGCGGAACCCGATCTTACGCACGCGCTTGATCTTGGAGGGTTGCCATGTCATCTTCATAATTCGTTCCTCGTCTCTAGAAAATGCTATAGGTCTAAAAAGGAAAAAGAAGTGTAGCAAAGCCGAGGGGAGACGTCAAGGCAGGGGGAATTACTTGCCGGGCGCATCCAAACGCCTCCGGAGCGCACGCAACTCATCACGCAGAAGGGCGGCGCGTTCGAACTCCAGCGATTCCGCCGCCTGGCGCATCTCCTCCTCAATCCGCTTGAGCGTCTCCTCCGCTTCCTGCGCGGAGGCTTCCCCTCGCGCCACCCGAGCGAAGGCATCTGCCCCGACCGCTCCCCCGCGTTTGCCACGGCGTTTCGACGAGCCTGCACCGCGCTCGGCGTCCGCGCCCAGCTCTTCATTGATTGCTCGGCGAACCGTGTGCGGCGTTATGCCGTGCGCGGCGTTGTAGGCTTGTTGCTTCTCGCGGTGCGCTTCCGTAACGGCAAGCAACGCCTCAATGGCGGGCGTCGGGTGATCGGCGTAGAGGATAACCTTGCCCTCAACGTTACGCGCACACCGCCCGGCAGTCTGAATGAGGGAGGTCTCACTTCGGAGGAACCCTTCCTTATCCGCGTCCAGAATCGCCACGAGCGTAACTTCCGGCAAGTCCAAACCCTCGCGCAGGAGGTTAACGCCGATCAACGCATCGAACGCGCCTTTGCGCAGTCGCCCCAGAATATCCACGCGCCCGATGGCATCAATATCCGAGTGGAGATATTCGCACCGGATGCCGACGTCCGCGAGGTATTGCGCCAAGTCTTCGCAGGAGCGTTTCGTGAGCGCGGCGACGAGTGTTCGCCCGCCACGCTCCGCCGTGGCGCGGATTTCTTCAATCAAGTCGTCGATCTGCCCGGCTAAGGGGCGCACCTCCACGCAGGGATCGAGGAGCCCCGTTGGGCGGATGACCTGCTCGGCTTCAACCTGCGCCACGGAGCGTTCATATTCCCCGGGCGTCGCCGTAACGTACAGCACGCGGGGCACGCGGGCTTCAAATTCGTCGAAGGTGAGCGGTCGGTTGTCCTTCGCAGAAGGCAGACGGAACCCATTGTCGATTAAGACCTGCTTTCGCGCCTGGTCGCCATTGTACATGGCGCGAAGCTGAGGGAGCGTAACGTGGCTTTCGTCGACAATGCACAGGAAGTCGCCCCCGAAGTAATCGACCAGCGTGGGCGGGGGGACGCCTGCTCGCCTCCCAGCCAAGGGCGCGGAGTAGTTTTCGATTCCCGTGCAGTAGCCCATCTCTGCCAACATCGCCAAATCGTAATCGGTGCGCTGGCGCAACCGCTGCGCTTCGAGCAACTTCCCCTCGCGGTCAAGCTCGGCAAGTCTCTCGGCAAGCTCGGCGCGAATCCGCCCCACGCCGTCCTGCAACTGACTGTGTGGCATAACGAATTGCTTGGCGGGCGAGATCAGGCAGGAGGGGAGCTTACCCGTAACCTTCCCGGAGGTGGGGTTAAAGGTGCTCAGTGCCTCCACTTCATCCCCAAAGAAGCTCACGCGGATCCCCTCGGTGGCATAGGAGGGGAAGAGATCAAGCGTATCGCCCCGCATACGGAAGACGCCGGGGCGCGGCTCGTAGTCATTGCGCTGATACTGGATCTCCGTCAGTCGCGCCGCCAAGGTGTCGCGGGAGAGGGCGTCGCCCACGTGCAGAGAAATCATGAGCCCGCGGTAGTCCTCCGGCGAGAGCAAGCCGTAGATACACGAAACGGACGCCACGATGATCACGTCGCGCCGACCCAGAAGCGCGTGCGACGCTGCCAGGCGGAACCGCTCCAAATCCTCGTTGATCGCTGCGTCCTTCTCGATGTAGGTGTCGGTCTGCGGGATGTACGCCTCGGGCTGGTAGTAGTCGTAGTAGGAGATAAAGTACTCCACGGCATTCTCGGGGAAGAACGCTTTCAGCTCGGCGTAGAGCTGCGCGGCAAGCGTCTTGTTGTGCGAGATAACCAAGGTTGGGCGACGGTACCGGGCGATAATGTTCGCCATGGTAAAGGTCTTCCCGCTCCCGGTTACGCCGCGCAGGATCTCCCGCTTCGCGCCGTGCTCGAACCCCGCCACAAGCGCATCGATCGCCTCAGGCTGGTCGCCCATCGGCGCAAAGGGCGAGACGAGGCGGAACTCCGCCGGCTCCCCTCGCTTCTCATTTTCAAATGCCGTCTCAAGCATATCCGCCCCGCCGGAGACGCCCTTCTCGCGCACCCCTTACCGGATGCCGATGCGTTGACCGAAGAGAACTTCCTTCTCGGTGCACCCCAAGGCTTGCGCCAATTTAGGACGGTCAATCGAGCCCATGAAGAAGGTTGCCCACCCCTTGGAGGTGCAGTAGAGGTAGACATTCTGCCCCACGAACCCAACGTCGACCAACGCGCACTCGTGCGTCTGCTTGCCCTCGCGGTAGTAGTAAATAAGGAAGATGGAGGAGGCGCGACGCTGATCCTCAAGGTCAACGGTTATTGCCTTCGGCGTCAACGTGTTAGCGATGGGGTCATAGAGGAAGAGTCCATCCTGCGTGAGCGCGGCAATCTGCACTTCCCGGCGATCCATCGCCGAGGGAGCCGTCCGCCGACCGTTTTCCCGGGTAACGCCGTTAGCCGCCCAGAGGACGTCGGAGAGCTGTTGCAACGTGGGCTTCGAGACGTTGAGCGACGTCCTGCGATTGCTCTCGCGCTTGGCGAGGGCTTCCAGGAGGGGCATACCGCCCGTCTTCTCCGGAGCCGGAAGCTTGATAACTTCTTCTGCGCACAACGCAAACGCCAGCGTTACCGCACCCACCACCAAAAGAAAACGTCCAGCCCTAACCATAATTCAGCCCTTTCTACTAAGAAAAACGCATTATACCACACCCATCCCCCGCTCCTCCCGCCTCTCCCCCCGCAACCGACTTTCCCCTCTCCCCGCAACCGAGATTGGGGAGTCTCCGCACCGCGATCGGGTCAAACGCGGTGCGGACAGACCCCAAAC
>CAVDHG010000051.1:0-11086 GCA_963608725.1 Agathobacter rectalis
CCCAAACTCGGTGCGGAGGGAGGGGAAACTCGGTTGCGGGGGGAGGGGAATTTGGGCGCGGGGGGGGAGCGAGAGGGGGTGGGTGGCTTTGGTATACTAGCCCGGTTTAGGAACAAGGAGCAGACGCATGGCGAACGCCACGAGCAAGCATCAATATGACGAAAGCGCAATTCAACATTTGGACGCCTTGGAGCACATCCGTAGGCGTACGGGGATGTACATCGGGCGCAAGGGAGACGGTTCGCAGTATGAGGACGGAATCTACATCCTCCTCAAGGAAGTCCTAGATAACGCGATTGACGAGTTCATGATGGGTTTCGGTAAGCGCGTAACCGTCAAGCTCGACTACGCCACGGGCGAAGTTACAGTGCGCGACTACGGGCGCGGGATTCCGTTGGGCAAGGTGGTCGAGTGTGTGAGCGAGGTGAACACGGGAGGCAAGTTCAACACCCGCGCTTTCCAATCGACGGTGGGCATGAACGGGGTTGGCACGAAGGCGGTGAACGCGCTCTCGGCGCGGTTTACGGTGCGCTCGCAACGTGAGGGGCGGTTCGTCGAGGCGTCGTTCGTCAAGGGTCAGCTGGTCGATCGGCGGGAGGGTGAGACGCGTGAGCGGAACGGGACATTCGTCTCCTTCGTGCCGGACACGGAGATCTTCCCGAAGTTCGCCTTCCGCGAGGAACACGTCCTGCGGCGTTTGAGGATGTACACCTATCTGAATGCGGGGCTTGCGCTGGAGTTGAATGGCGAGACGCTCTGCTCGGAGGGCGGGCTCCTGGATTTGATTGACGCCGAAGCCGCGAAGGAACAGCTCTACGAAACCATCCGCGTGCAGGCACGCCCGGCGGACGCGAAGACGTTCGTGCAGTTCGAGCTGGCATTCACGCACTCCAACCACATGGGCGAAGAGTATTACAGTTTCGTAAACGGACAATATACCAACGATGGTGGCACGCACCTGACGGCGTTTAAGGAGGGTTTCTTAAAGGGCGTGCAGGAGTTTGCCAAGAAGCGTTACGAAGGCGACTTCGTGCGCGACGGCATTATCGCGGCAATCGCCATCCGCATGCAAGAGCCAATCTTCGAAAGCCAAACGAAGAACAAGCTCGGCTCGCCGGAGATCCGCTCGGAGCTGGTCGCCGAAGTGAAGAAAGCGGTTGAGAACGAATTGCACCGCCATCCGGAGGCGGCACAGCGTCTGCTCGAGAAGGTGGAGGAGACGCGTAAGATTCACGAGGGGATGAAGGGACTGCGGAAGCTGGTTCAGGAGCGGACGCGCCAAAGCGCGGTGCGCGTGGAGGAACTGGTCGACTGCAAGCACCACTTGGATAAGGCGAAGGGGAAGGGGGAGGAGACGATGATCTTCCTCGTAGAGGGGAAGTCGGCAGGGGGCACGGTGGCAGCGGCTCGCGACACGCAGACGCAAGCAGTCTTTAAGCTCCGCGGGAAGCCGCTCAACGTTTGCGACTTGAAGCGCGACGTGGTCTACAAGAATAAAGAGTTCTACGACTTGATCAAGACGTTGGGCATTGAGCAGTCGCCCGACGCGTTGCGTTATGGGAAGGTGGTGCTCGCCACGGATGCCGATGTGGACGGCTTGCACATCCGCAACCTGCTGATCACCTTCTTCCTGCGCTTCTTCGACCACGTGATCAAGGAGGGGAGGCTCTTCATTCTGGAGACGCCGCTCTTCCGCGTCCGCAACGCGAAGAAGAGTTACTACTGTTACACGGATGCCGAGCGCGAGCGGGCGATTGAGGATTGCGGAGCGAAGGCGGAGATCACGCGCTTTAAGGGGCTGGGCGAAATCAATGCCGACGAGTTTAAGGACTTTATCGGCGAAGGGATCCGCCTCACGCCCGTGAACGTCCACGACGATATTTACGTTCAGGAGACGCTGCGCTTCTTCATGGGGGCGAACACCTCCGAGCGGCGGCAGTACATCCTCGACAACCTCGTGGTGGATAATACGGACGTTTAGCGTGGACGCCGGCGAGCTTTGTGCTACACTATTTTCAACCTTGTAGAAGGAGCATAGGATGTTGGAGCTTAAAGGCGTTTTCAGCGCGTTGGTAACCCCGTTTAACGCGGATGGGTCGGTCGACTACGGCGCGTTGCGTGCGTTGATCCAGTGGCAGGTAGCCGAGGGCGTGGCGGGGGTAAGCCCCGTGGGGACAACGGGCGAATCGCCCACGCTCAACCCCGCAGACCACTTGAAGGTGATCGAGGCGACGGTTGAGGCGGTGGCGGGCAAGGCGAAGATTATCGCCGGCACGGGCGCGAACTCCACGGAGGAAGCGATCGCCCTCACGAAGGAAGTGATTGGGATTGGGGTGGACGCGACGCTCCAAGTTACGCCCTACTACAACAAGCCCAACGCGGAGGGACTTTACCGGCACTTTGCGGCGGTGGCAGATCTGGGCGTGCCCGTGGTGCTCTACAACGTGCCGGGGCGCAGTGCGCGGGAGATTCCGCTGGACGTGGTGGCGCGCCTGGCGAAGCACCCGGGCGTGTGCGCGATCAAGGAGGCGGCGGGGAGCGTTGACCGGGTCTCGGCGATTAAGGCGATATGCCCCACATTCACGGTGCTCTCCGGCGACGATAGTCTCACGCTTCCAATGCTCTCGGTTGGGGCAGTTGGCGTAATCTCGGTGTGCTCGAATGTCATCCCTCGGGCAATGAGTGAGATGGTCAATCTCGCGCTCGATGGAGACTTCGTGAAGGCGCGGGAGTATCACGCGAAGTACTACGCGCTCTTCCGCGATATGTTCTGCGACACCAATCCGATCCCCGTGAAGGCTGCGCTCGCGCTGATGGGCAAGATTCAGCCGGTGTACCGTCTGCCCTTGTGCCCGCCGGACGAGAAGTGCATGGAGAAGATCCGTGCGTGCCTGAAGGGCTTGGCTTTAATCTAAGGAAAGCGAAGGAAGAGGGAGCGCGCAGATGAAGGTGGCGATTCTGGGTGGCGCGGGGCGTATGGGCAAGATGCTCATTGCTTGCGCACAAGAGATGGGCGTGGACGTGGTTGCCGTAACGGAAGCTCCGGGGCACCCCTTGCTTGGGCAGGAGGCGTTACCGGGCGTGCGTTATCAGGAGCAGTGGCCCGAGCAGGCGGACACCGTGATCGACTTCACCTTCCACACCTGCGTGGTGGAGAATCTGCGCCACGCCGAGCAGGCGCACCAGGCGTACGTGCTGGGCACGACGGGGCTGACGGCGGAAGAGCTGGAAGCCGTTGACCGCGCCTCGAAGGTGATCCCGATTTGCTTTGCGCCGAACTTCTCGCTCGGCGTCAACCTTCTGCTGGAGCTTGTCCGGCGCGCAGGCTCGGTGCTGGACGAAAGTTACGACGTCGAGATCGTCGAGATGCACCATCGCCACAAGAAGGACGCGCCGAGCGGGACCGCCCTTGGGCTCGCGCACGCGGTGGCAGAGGGGCGCGGGGTGAACTTGGACGAGGTGGCGTGCTACGGTCGCCACGGCATGGTGGGCGAACGCCCTGCCGGCGAAGTGGGGATCCATGCCCTGCGCGGCGGCTCGGTGGTGGGCGATCACACGGTGCTCTTCGCTGCCGATGAGGAGCGTGTGGAGATTACGCATAAGGCGTCCTCCCGCGCCGCGTTCGCGAAGGGTGCGCTCAAGGCGGGGCAGTGGCTCTGCGGTAAACCTGCCGGGCTGTACAACATGCGCCACGTCTTGGGGTTTGAGACCGCCTAACGCGGAGGGAGCGTGGCTCGAGCGGTCATCGCGTTGGGGAGTAACCTTGGGGAACGGGAAGCGTTCCTCGATTCCGCGCAAACCGCCATCGCCACCTTGCCCGGGACAACGCTCCTGCGCGTTTCCCGGCGTTACGACACCGCGCCCGAAGGCGTCCCGGCTGAGTTTCAGTCTCTGCGCTTTCTCAATGCTGCCGTGCTCATCCGCACGACCCTCGCGCCCGAAGCTCTCCTCCGGGAGCTGAACGCCATCGAGGAGAAGTCCGGGCGGGTGCGCACCGTGCGCAACGGACCGCGCACGCTGGATCTCGATATCATCTTATATGAAGGCGCAACCTCGAGCGATCCGCGCCTGACGCTTCCTCACCCGCGGGCGAGTACGCGGAGCTTTGTCTTGGCTCCCTTGGCGGACTTGGGGTTCAGCGCAGAGATGGTGGCGCACAACCGCTTCCCGGCTGATGAGGCGGCGACGCCATGACCTCTCGCTCTCGACGGCTGACGCTCCTGGGTGCGCTCGCCCTGCTCTTAGGAGGCGTGGCGTGGTGGCTCATCGCGCCGACGTCGACTCCTTCCTCCGCTCCCGCGTCCATCAATAGCCCCGCCGAGACGACGAGCGCGGCGCAGGCGGTTTCTGAAGGCGCGACGGCTTCCGCCCCTGCGGGCGAGGACGACGTGGAGATTGCGATTGGCGATCAGGCTGCCGCGCTCTCGGCGTTGCACAAGGCGTTAGAGCGAGCGGGGGAGCAGGAGCTTGTCGAGATCCGCGTGGTGGTGGCGAGCGCGGAGGATGTCCCAACCTTGCTTGCCACCTTCCCGGCTTTCCGCGTTCACCTCGCCGACCGCGACCGCAAGACGTTAATCCTCGCCGGGACGCGTGCGACCATCCTCGACTTCCTGCAACGTCAACCCGACTGCGTCCGCTTTGTAGAGCTGGAGCCGATCTTTGCGCTTTGCAATGCGGTGGCGACCGGTTCGCGCTTTCTGGGTTTGACCACCCTGCGCGACGACGTGCCGGGGCTGACGGGCGAGGGCGAAGTGGTCGCGGTGATCGATTCGGGCATCAGCACCGGGGTGGCGGAGACCTTCCATAAAGACCTCCTGCCGGGTCTCTTCGGCATGACGATGGAGCCGCACGGTTATAATTCAACGCCAATTGATCGTCATGGACACGGCACACACGTCGCCGGGTCGGTCATCTCTCGGGGGAAGGCGTATCCGAGCACGCGGGGCGCAGCACCCGGAGCTCTCCTCTTCTTCCAGTCGTTGGGGGCAACTTCGAGCGGTGCCATGCCTGCGGGTTCTTACGAAGACGATCATCTGAAACGCGGAGTCAAAGCGGGCGCGAGCATCATCTCCTGCTCGTGGGAGCGGTTCATTTCCGGTTCCCTGGGGTACTATAATCCGAACTCCGAGAACGTGGACTCCTTCGCGTGGGACAATCCCGAGGTATTAGTCTGCTTTGCGGTGGGGAATGAAGGCAAGGACACGAATACGAACGGCGTAATCAATCTCTCCTCCGTCCGTTCTTTCGAGGCGCACGCTAAGAACATCCTGACCGTCGGCGCACAGGAGAGTTATCTCCCGGGCTATTACGAGCATACCGAGGCATACTCCAAAGGTGGCTTTCCAATCCGTGGCGACAGGATGGCGAATCCATACCTCACCTATGACGGTATGGCGGCTTTCTCTTCTCGAGGACCTCTCAACGATGAACGTATTGCGCCGATGTTGGTCGCGCCCGGCACCGCGATCTATTCCACTACCAAGGGCGGCTCCGCCGGGTATATGAATGGTACCTCGATGGCAACGCCGCTTACGGCTGGCTCGGCTGCGGTCTTGCGTCAGTACCTTCGCGAGTGCCACAACTTCAAGACGCCCACCTCCGCCCTCCTACGCGCCGGGTTGATCCTCTGCGCCGAGACGCTCTACCCCGGGCAGTACGGCACGGGCGACGCGCAGGAGATCCCGGACGAATCCCCGAATAACGTCGAAGGCTGGGGCGCGTTGCACTTGGGCAAGACGCTAACCGGCACCGCCACCCTCGGCTTCCGCGACCGCATCACCCTCGCCACCGGCGGGACCGACACCCTCACCATCGAAGGCGTCCAGGCGAATACCGAGGTAACCGCCGTCCTCTCCTACATCGACTATCCGGGAAAGCTTTACAATTCCACGACAGCACTCATCAACGACTACGATCTCACGCTCATCGCCCCCGACGGCACCGAGTACACGGTGGGCGACCACCTCAACACCATCGAACGCGTCCGCGCCACCTCCACCGTCGCGGGCGATTGGCAGGTGAAGGTCTCTGCCACGCGGATCGCGAAGAATGGCAACGGGAACATCGCTGCCGTGGCGTGGCGGGCAGAGACGGCGTCCGGCGCGGTGTCCCTGCCGGAGCAAGCCGAGGCGAGCGCGGAGAGCGTAACGCTAACCGTCGTCCAGCCTCCGGACGCTTCGCCCTACATCGATTTTCCGCTCTACCCCGCCCCCGGCACCAACACCTTCTCGAAGGGGACGACCCTGACCGTCCGCGCCGCCCCCAAACTGTCGACCACATCCTTTACCGTTTCCCCGACCTATCCTTGCGGGTGGGTCTTAGAAAAGGCGGATGGCTCCTTCGCCCAGGGCGAGGATCTCATCTTCTCCCTGAAGCTCGACCAATCGGCGACGCTTCGTTGGTACACCACCTTCCCCGGCACCGCCTTCCGCCTCCAATAACCCAACTTTCTTTTCCACCCCTCCGAACCGAGATTGGGGTCTGTCCGCACCGCGTTTGACCCGATCGCGGTGCGGAGACACCCGAAACGCGGTTGCGGGGCACTTATGAACACGCCCTTGAACAGTTTTGCATAAGTGCTTGAGTTTTCGAAGGGCGAATCGCCCGTTTTTCGTGATAAGCTCTTACCCTTTCCGGGGATGTGCCGAAATGTTCACAACTTGGGGGCAGGGGAGGGGGGATTTTGAACCTAAAAAGGGGGGTCTCCGCACCGCGATCGAGGTCTGCCCGGTTCGCGTTTGGGTGAAACGCGGTGCGGAGAGACCCCAATCTCGGTTGCGGGGGGATTCCGGAAAGGGCGAGTTGCCGTGCGCGGAAGACTCTTTTATAATGTACGGAGTTACACGATTGAAGTTGTCCGGTTATGCCGTCTTTTGAACGCGAGATTCTTGTCCTCAAAGCGATCAGTTCGTCGATTGTTCACGAACGCGACGCGCAACGTCTTTTAAGCGAGACGCTGGCGGTTTTGGAGCGTCAGATGGGGATGCTCCGGGGGACGATTGCCCTCCTGCACGAGGGCACGCTCACCATTGAAGCTTCGCACGGCTTGGACGAGACGGCGCGGAAGTTGGGGCGTTACCGGCTGGGCGAGGGCGTAACCGGGCACGTGGCAGAGACCGGCAAGCCCGAAATCATTGCCGACATCCATCGCGATCCGCGCTTTCTCAACCGCACCGGTGCCCGTGGCGGGGACGAACCGGTGGCGTTCATCTGCGTGCCACTCTTCAATCGCGACCGCGTGATCGGGACGCTGAGTATCGACCGACGCGTCGAGCCGGATATGGATTTGGAGCGCGACGCCGCGCTCTTGGAAATCGTGGGCAACATCACCGCCGGAGCCGTTAACCTCCTGCTCCAAAATCAGGAGGAGCGTCAGGCACTGGAGGCTGAGAACCAAAGTTTGCGCGACCTCTCGGAGAACCCAGGGGAGTTGGTGGGCAACTGCTCGGCAATGCGCCGGGTCTACACGCAGATTCGCCAAGTCGCGACGTCGGACGCCACCGTCCTCATCCGTGGCTCGACGGGCACCGGTAAGGAGTTGGTCGCCCGCGCCATCGTGCGCCTCTCTGACCGTAAGGCGAAGCCCTTCGTGGCACTCAACTGCGCCGCCTTGCCCGAAGCCCTCGTTGAGAGCGAGCTCTTCGGACACGAGAAGGGAGCCTTCACCGGAGCCACCGGCAGGCGCATCGGGCGCGCAGAAGAAGCCGATGGCGGGACGCTCTTCCTCGACGAAATAGGCGACCTCACCCCGCAGACGCAGGTTAAGCTCCTGCGCTTCCTGCAGGAACGCACCTTCTCAAGAGTGGGAAGCAACCGCGAACTGCGTTCAGACGTCCGCTTCATCGCCGCAACGAGTCGCGACCTCGAAGCCCTCATGCAGGCGGGCAAGTTCCGCGAGGACCTCTATTATCGCCTCAACATCTTCCCCATCATGATGCCCGACCTCGCGAAACGCCGGAGCGACATCATCCTCCTTGCTGAGCACTTCATGGCGAAGATGGGCGTAAAGTATCGCAAGCACATTACGCGCCTTTCCACCACGGCAATCAACCTCCTGATGGCGTACCACTGGCCCGGGAACGTCCGCGAATTGGAGAACTGCATCGAGCGCGCCGTGCTCACCTCCACCGATGGCGCGATCCACGCCTACAACCTCCCGCCTTCCCTGCAAACGGGCGAAACCACCGGCAGTGGCATCCTCCCGAAGGAGGGCACCGCGCCCCTCACCACCATGATGGAGAACTACGAGCGCGAACTGCTCATGGAGGCGATCAAGCAGTACAACGGCAACCTCTCCGCCGCCGGGCGTGCACTGGGCGTCTCCCCGCGCATGATGACCTATAAGATTAAGCGTTACGGCTTACCCCAGCCCTAACCGCGATCGCCTCCTCTCCGCACCGTCTTTGCTCTCTCTCCGCCTCGCGTCTCCCCCAAACGCGGTTCAACGCCGTTTTGCTTCCGCACCGAGTTTGGGGTCTGCCCGCACCGCGTTTGACCCGATCGCGGTGCGGAGACTCCTCGTTCGCGGTTGCGGGGTTGGAAGTCGGGGAGAAGTTTCCTCTTGCGGGGCGGGGGTGGTTTTGGCATAATAAGCGGTCATTCATCCAAGAGATGTATTACCCAACCCCCAGATTTTCGCGCAGGGTAGCGAAGCGTGAGAATCGCTGGAGAATAGAAGAATGGTTAAGATCAGATTGCGTAAGACTGGGTGCAACCGCGTGGCAACGTTCCGCGTGGTCGCCTGCGATTCGCGCAGCCCCCGGGACGGCAAGTTCCTCGAGATCCTCGGCTGGTACGACCCGCGCAAGACGGCGGATAAGTTCGGCATCAATTTGGAGCGCGTGGACTACTGGAAGAGCCAGGGCGCGCAGGTGTCCGACACCGTCGCTTCGCTCGTTAAGCAGGCGCGCAAGGCGCAGGCTTAAGCCGAGCACGGGGGGCTTCTCCGTTGCGAATCGACGTGCTGACGGTTTTCCCCGGGATGCTTCAGGGCTTCTTCCATGAGAGCATCCTCCGTCGGGCAACGGCGATGGGCGCAGTGGAGATCCACGCCGTGGACTTGCGCGACTTCGCGCACGACCTCCGCGGGACGTTGGACGATAAGCCCTACGGCGGTGGCGCCGGCATGCTGATGAAGCCCGAGCCCCTCTTCGAGGCGGTCGAGAGCTTGAGGCAACCGGAGACTCACGTCATCGCCATGACCCCCCAGGGCAAACCGTTCCGCCAAGAGGACGCTCGGCGCTTGGCTCAAATGCCTCGCCTCCTCTTCCTCTGCGGACACTATGAGGGGATCGACGAACGTGCGCTCGATGCACTGGCAGACGAAAGCTTGAGCATCGGCGACTACGTGCTGACCAATGGGGCACTCCCGGCGGCAGTTGTCGTAGACAGCGTTGTCCGCCTTCTGCCGGGCGTGCTCGGCGGAGGCGAGGAAGCCACGGAGCGCGAGTCATTCTCCGAGGGGCTTCTGGAGCAGGCTCAGTACACCCGCCCCCCCGCTTTCCGCGGAGCTACGGTGCCCGAGGTGCTCCTCAACGGCGACCACGCGCAAATGGAGCAGTGGCGCCAACAGCAGATGCTCGACCGCACGGCTCGGCATCGACCGGACTTGATACAGATGAAGGAAACACGACCATGATCGCGAAAGCTCTTGAAAAAGTAAACGCCATGACGGCGGAAAAGCAGCCCAAGAAGGCTCCGGAACTCGCCGTCGGCGACATCGTCCGCGTCTCCGTGCGCATTAAAGAAGGCGACAAGGAGCGCGTGCAGGTCTTCGCTGGCGACGTCATTGCCCGCGATGGCTCTGGCATCACCGAGACCTTCACCGTCCGCCGCATCTCTTTCGGCGTGGGCGTTGAGAAGGTCTTCCCCTTCGCCTCCCCCGCCATCGAGAAGATCGAGGTGGAAGGGCACGCGAAGATCCGCCGCGCCAAGCTCTACTACCTGCGCGACCGCACGGGCAAGGCTGCCCGCCTCCGCGCTCAATAAGCTTGCCCCCGAGCTCCCGCCACGGGAGTATCGGCTCTACAATCAAGGAGATGCCAGCCATCTCCTTGGTTTTGTTTTCTGTACTTCCCGCCCTGCGCCCCGCCATCACTCCCCGGAAAGTGCTATACTCTTAAAACTTCTCAAACGAAAGGCTTCGACAAATCATGACCGACGATGCAGTCCTCGCAATCTTCAAAGAGACCAAGGCGCTCCTAGAAGGGCACTTCGAGCTCCGCTCCAAACTCCATTCCAACCGCTACTTCCAGTGCGCCGAGGTGCTCCGTTGGCCCCATCACGCCCAGACGCTCTGCACCGAGCTGGTCTCCCGCATGAAGGCGCAGGCTGACATCGGCAAGGTCGACGGCGTCATCTCTCCGGCTCTCGGTGGCATCCTTGTTGGGCACGAGGTGGCGAAGGCGTTGGGCACGCAGTGCATCTTCGCCGAAAAGAACGCCGAAGGGATGCTCACCATGCGCCGCTTTAAGATCCTCCCCGGTCAGCGTTACGTGGTGGCGGAAGACGTCATCACCCGTGGCGGACGCGTCCAGGAGACGATCGACCTCGTGAAGGCTGCCGGCGGTGAAGTCGCCGCGGTGCTCGTCCTGGTCGACCGCTCCGGTGGCAAGGCGCACTTCGACTACCCCACCTATGCCCTTCTCCACATTGAGCCGCAGGTTTGGGAGGCGAAGGACTGCCCCATGTGCCAGGCGGGCGAACCTTTCGTCCACCCCGGCTCGTAAGACCGCACCCCAAAACGCCCCGTACGCAGTTTTGCTAGACTGTGCCTCTTCATCAACCCAAGAATAAGGAGAGCGGATACATGAAGTACGTCTGCCAAGTGTGCGGGTACGTTTACGACCCCGAAGAGAACGACGGCGTGCCCTTTGAACAACTCCCCGAGGATTGGGCGTGCCCAACCTGTGGTGTGGGCAAGGCTGACTTCGCCCCGGCGGAGTAACCCTCCCATCCCAACTAAGAAAAGCCCGGAGCCTCCCCGCCCCGGGCTTTTTTATTCCCCCGCAACCGCCTTCCCCCTCCCTCCGCACCGCGATCGGGTCAATCTCGGTGCGGACAGACCCCAAACTCGGTTCAAGGGGGT
>CAVDHG010000052.1:0-11010 GCA_963608725.1 Agathobacter rectalis
TAGGGAAGGGGGACTTTTACATTTTTGTAAAAGAGGGTAAAAATCGGGGTGTCCGAACCGAGATTGGGGTCTTCCCGGTTCGCGTTTGGGTGAAACGCGGTGCGGAGGGAGGGGAAACTCGGTTGCGGGGACTTTTCCGGGAAGTTCTCCGGCGGTTTTGCATAAGTACTTGAGTTTTCGAAGGGCGATTCGCGCCTTTTTCGGGATAAGTCCTTCCCCTTTCTTGGGATGTATCGAAAAAGTGGCGAGAAGAGGGCAATTGAGGGGGAATTTTGAACCCAAAAAGAGGGGTGTCCGCACCGCGATTGAGGTGAGGTCGGTTCACGTTTACCCCAAACGCGGTGCGGAGACTCCCCAAACTCGGTTGCAGGGGTAGGGGTGGAAGGGGCGGAGTTGAGGGAGAAGAGGCTTGTCTTGGTTTGGTGCATGAATCTAATGTGCCGTTGTGGCTCCGTCTTCGGCTGAAAGATAGTATAATGGCGAAATCGTTCCTCCAACCTTTGAAGAACTCATTTATGAACGCTTTTATAGAAAAGTCCGCTAAGACGGTTCCAATAGAGGACTTTCTTGTCTATATCCGGTCTGCCGATCCAACGATTCGGGCGTTGGTAACACATTGGATATTCGCTTCTTCTGGTGCGGAAGCTTCGACCTACTGGGAGGAATGCAAGAACGTTCTTCCTCTGGACATCTATGCCTTTATGGTTTCTCAGACGGCGGATGAGGTCGGAGCGATCAGGAAGGCGTTGCGGGGAAAGTTCCCTCCCTGTAAGAATCCGACATTCACCTTTATCGATTTGTTCGCCGGAATAGGCGGATTCCGTATCGCAATGCAGGAAAACGGCGGGCGGTGTGTCTTTTCCAGTGAATGGAATCCCGCGGCACAAGAGACGTATGCTCACAACTTCGGGGAGACACCATTCGGGGATATTACGCTTGCTTCGACCAAGAGCCTAATTCCTGAGGGGTTCGACATCCTGTGCGCTGGGTTCCCCTGTCAGGCGTTTTCGATCGCCGGGTACCAAAAGGGATTTGAAGACACACGCGGGACGCTCTTTTTCGACGTGGCGAAGATCTTGGAGTCTCGGCGTCCTCGCGCCTTTTTCCTTGAGAACGTCAAGAACTTGCAGACGCACGACCACGGGAAAACCTTCAGGACGATCATGAAAGTGCTCGAGGAGGACTTGGGGTACAAGGTCTTCGCGAAAGTCATGAGTCCAGACCAGTATGCAGATCTTCCTCAGAATCGTGAAAGAATCTTCATCGTCGGATTTGACCCGGCGAAAGTCCCGCAAGTGGCGATAGACGCATTCCGCTTCCCTTCCGCCACAAAGTTGAAGAAGGGTATTCGGGATTGCATTGATGAAACCGTATCCGCTGAGGAGTTTTTCTACACGCCGAAGTATGGATGTTACGAGGCGATTGTAAAAGGCGTCGTCAGGACGGACACGGTCTATCAATGGCGCAGGCAGTATGTTCGCGAGAATAAGAGCAATGTTTGCCCAACGCTTACGGCTAATATGGGTGCGGGCGGGCACAACGTCCCTTTGATTCGCGTTAAGGATGGCGTACGGAAGTTGACGCCAAGAGAATGCCTGAACTTTCAGGGATTCCCCGCCTCTTATGAATTCCCCCATATCGCGCCGAGCAAGTGCTATATGCAGGCGGGAAACTCGGTTGCAGTTCCTCTTATTAGTCGCGTTACTGCGGAAATTGTGCGGGTGTTGAATGCGTGATCATTGCTGGAATGCGATTCAAAACAACTCCGAGTATTTGAGTTTCCTCTCTTTGATAGGAGGACTCTCCAATCTGTTTGCGGAGAGCGACATCCCGTTCATCCATTATCGCGTAACAGAAAATCTCTTTTGCAAATGTTTCGGAGCCGAGAATCTTGCTCGGTACGATAGCTCATACGATGCAAAGAATTGGGACGCGGGGATTGGTATTAAGACGTTTATATTGCCTTCGACGGGGACGACGTCGCAGAAAGTGGCAGAATTTGATTCTTTGTCAGGTCAGCTTGCAGGTTGCAGTATTGAAGATGCGGCAAGGACTGTGGCGGAGTGGAGAAATCAGCGGATAGAAGCTTCCGAGGTATTGCACGCGATTAAGGAGCACTCCGTCTATCATATCATTGGTAGAATGAGGGGGATGCTCAAACTGTTTGTTGCGGATTACGACAGAATACGAATCGACGCCATCCGGAACATCAAACAAACCAAGGGTGGCTTTACGTTCACGGACGGATTACACCGCTACACGTTTAATAGAGCGAAGAGCACATTACTTGAGCAATTTACGTTGCCCCCGGAGAAAGAGGTGATTACTGTCCCAGTACAGATTCACCAAGATCCATTTGAAATACTGAAGCGTCTCCTCGATAACCCGTTCGGGCAAGGCGTGATTCGTGTGCAAGAGAGAGACGGCGCGGAAAGACTTAAGCTTGACCGGACAGACGAGCGGGAAACTGAGCAGAGGTCGGTTGTATTGCCACTGTTTTCGACAAGGGAAAATGGCGAGGTGTCACTAAAAAGTGGGTTGAATCAGTGGAATGCTGCAGGGCGACGGCGTCATCCCGACGAAGTCTATATCCCGGTACCACAGCGGGTTCACGAAGAGGATCCGACGTTCTTCCCCGAAAAAGAAGAACCCTTTACCCTCAAACTCCCCAATGGCAATTCTCTCTCTGCGAAGATGTGTCAAGAAGGGCGGAAGGGATTGATGTCAAATCCAAATAAAGCTCTTGGACGTTGGTTGTTGCGTGATGTGTTACAAGTCCCAGAAGGGCAACTCGTTACGCGAGAGATGTTGGACATCCGTGGGTTCGACAGTGTGATCATTATAAAGGAATCTAATCTCGTCTATCGGCTAGAGTTGAGCCGGGAAGCCCATTATAGAGATTACTGTCTTGAGGATGACGAGGATTGATGTAGGCGTTGCACGTGCGAGGGTTATGTGGAACATCTTAATCTGGACTCCGCGAACAGGGTCTAGGCTAATATTGGCGGAGAAGTCGTGTGATGTAGGGCAGGGGTAGGGGAACATGGTTCAATGAGTAGGGGGAAGTTGCGGGGGAGGGGGAGGTGCGGTATACTAGGTATATTTATAGGAGCAGACGCATGACAAAGAAGCCTACGCTTTTGATTTTGGCAGCCGGTATGGGTAGCCGTTATGGCGGACTCAAGCAGATCGACCCCGTGGGTCCCTCGGGCGAGACGATCATGGACTATTCCATTTATGACGCTATCCGCGCAGGGTTTAACCGGGTGGTCTTTATCATCCGTAAGGACTTTGAAGAGGCTTTCCGCGAGAAGATTGTCTCCAAGTACGCCGGTAAGATTGAGATTGCCTTGGCGTTTCAGGATCCGCATGACCTCCCGGCGGGTTGCACCTTCCCGGAAGGACGCGAGAAGCCCTGGGGCACGGCGCACGCCATCCGCTCGGCTCGTAAGATTATCGATGCGCCCTTCGCGGCAATCAATGCCGATGACTTCTACGGCGCGGACGCGTTCCGCCAGCTGGCGACCTTCCTCTCCAGCGTCGATGAGCACGCCGAGCCGAAGGCATTCGCCATGGTGGGCTACCGGCTCGACCAAACGCTCTCGGAGAATGGCTCGGTGGCTCGCGGGATCTGCAAGGTTTCGCCCGATGGGAAGTTGCAGGGCGTTACGGAGATGACCAAGATTATCCGCAAGCCCGATGGTGCCATTCAGAACGAGGAAGACCCCGCCGCACCTGTCCCGCTCACCGGTGAGAGCTTGGTTTCGCTCAACCTCTGGGGCTTCACGCCCGCCCTCTTCGAGGGAATGGAGGAGCGGTTCACCACGTGGTTCAAGGAACACGAGGGTCAGCTCAAGGCAGAGTGGTACATCCCCTTCTACGTTGACGAACTCGTCAAGTCCGGGAAGGCGACGGTTAACGTCCTGCCCACGAACAGCCGTTGGTTTGGCGTAACGTACCGCGAGGATAAGCCGGTAGTCGTGGACGCCATCCGCAAGATGGTGGAAGCGGGCGAGTACCCGGCGAAGCTCTGGGAAGCCTAATTCCTTTTGGCTTGATACGCAAAAGAGGCAGAGCTTTCCGAAGCTCTGCCTCTTGCTTTATCGGGTTGGCGTCCCGGTCGGGGCTAGGGTAGGGCGTCCAACGCTGCGTTAATCTCTGCCTCCTCGGCGGGGGTCAGATTTTCCACGGGCGAGAGAGGGACAACGCCCTTCTTCAGCAACTCGATGTTCGCCTGACGGCGCAGGGTGGCTTCCTCCTCGGCGGTATGTTGCCCGGAGGCGAGGGTCGCTTTAAGGGCTTCCTCGGCTGCCTTCTGCTCGGCTTGCTGACGCTTGACCTCCTCCTGGCGGTGCTCGACGAGGCGTTGGAGATAATCCTGCGGACGCTCCCCGGCAGCCATAGAGGCTTTCATCTCTTCGAGACCGGCTTGTATGAGAGCCTCGGACTCGGTTTGGGGTTCGGACTTGGGTTTATTCGGGTCGAACTCCTTCGTGAAGAGGTGGGTGTCGCCCATCGGGATGGGAAGGGGCGGAGCTTCAACGTTGGGCGGGAGGCTCAACTGCATGGCGAGGAGTTGCTCGGCGAGGGAATTGGGTTTCTTGCGCTCCGCCTCGGCTTGGGCTTCGACGGCTTCGACCTGCTCGCGCTGGAGCTGGGCGTAACGCTCGGGGGTGATGGTTTCGATGAGTCCGAGTCCGAGCTTGAGGGTGAAGGTTACGCCGTCGCGCTGGAAGGTGGCGTACTCCTTATCCAAGTCGGAGAAGAGAAGCTCCAAGCCGTTGGCGGTTTCGCCGTCGAAGAGGGTGATGCAGGAGGCGGGGGAGGTGGCGTTGTCAATCAGCCCCACGGCGATACGCCCGTCGGGGGTGTAGGTCATGGCGCAGAGCTGAATCTTGGAGGACTCCTCCTGGATTTTGGCTTTCTGCTCTTCGGTTACGGCTCCGGAAGTGGCGTCGGGCGTCGCTGCCATGGCTCCGAAGGGCTGAGATTTGACGATGAGCTCGTAGTAAGCGCGGTCATGCGCACCGAAGAGGGGTAGGGGCGCGGTGAGGGCGACGAGAGCCGTTAGGAAAAGGGGTAAAGACGGTTTCATGGGGAAAGCAAGCACTCCCGGAGCGTTTTGGCGTCCGGCGCGTGCAGGAGGGCTTCCCGCTTGGCGTCGGAGCGCAGAACCGTGAGGATCGCCGTAAGGAATGCCATGTAGGGACCGGTGGCATCCGTCGGGGCGAGGGTGAGAACGAGGATTCGGCAAGCCTTGCCGTTTTCCTCCTCGGAGAAATCGATAGGCGTCTTCGGGATTCCGATTGCGCAAACGAGCGACTGCACGGAATCCGTTCGGGCATGGGGGCAAGCCACGCCACCGCCCACGCAGGTCGGAGCCGTCGCCTCGCGTTGCAGGATCTCCTGTTCGGCTTGACGCGGGTCGGCAATCTTCCCGGCTTGATGGAGGAGCGAGAGCATCTCGCGAATGACGTCATCGCGGTTTGTTGCCTGAAGATTGAGGAGAATATTTTCCTTGCGGATAAGCTGACGCAGGAGCGCGTGGTGCTTGGAGTTGGGCGTCGGCTCGGCGGGCGTCTCCTCCAAACCTAAGCGCACGGACTCCTCTTGGGGTTTGCGCAAGGCATCTAGGAGGGTTTCAAATTCCGCCAGAGCCTCGGCAACAACCACGCGAACGAAGGGGAGCATATCCTCAGGCACGGAGAAGGTAATGGTGGTGCCGGTGCTTTGAATGGTCAGGACGCGGTCGGCGCGACGCGCTTGGTAGAGTCCATGTGTGGGATCGATCTGGTGGACGAAGAAGCCGTCGCGCATCAGGGCTTGGGAGATACGCGCCATAACGGCGTTGGTAACAGCGTGGTTGGCAAAGCGGTAGGTTGCCTTGGGGGTGGTCTGCTCGGTGGCGGGGCTTCGGTGTCCGCTCCGTGGCGAGCGAAACGCCAGGAGCAGAAGCGGGGGAGCCACGAGAGTGGTTAGGAGCGTCATGAGGACGGCGACGCCGAGCACTTCATGGTGCCCCGTCGCTGCCGCGATTCCGGCAATGATGAGAGCCACTTCGCCACGGGGCACCATCCCTAGCCCGATGCGCAAGGCGCCCATTGGCGTAAAGCCGAAGCAGAGCGTGGGCAAGCCGCACCCGATAATCTTTGCAGCAATGGCAACGGCGGTATAAACCAAGCCTACGGCGAGCACGTGGCGATCGGCGAATTGCGAGACGTCGACCATCATGCCCATCACGACGAAGAAGATCGGCACGAGGAATTGGTGAAGCCCGCGCAGTTTCTCCTGGAGCATGAGTGCCATCTCGGTGCGCGAGAAGGCAAGACCGGTGATGTACGCGCCGATAATCATGGCAAGGTGGAAGGATTCGAAGAGTCCGCCCGTGAGCAGGGCGATCCCGAGGGCAAGGACGGAGACTTCGCCCAAAGACCCGCAGGGCTTGAGGATGCGAACGACCCAGCGGGAAATCAGCAGCCCCACCGCCGTGGCAATCAGCCACGTGCCGAAACTGCGCCCGGCGATGATGCCGATCTGTCCCCACCGGATAGCGTCGCCACTCGCCTCGGCGGCGATCATGCTCATGCCGATCGCGAGCATAATGATGCCGAGGACGTCGTCAATCACCGCACCGGCGAGGATGGTAACGCCTTCCCGGGAGTCGAGTTTGTGGCGTTCGGAGAGGATACGCGCCGTGATGGAAACGGAGGTTGCCGTGCTCATCACACCCATGAGAATCGTTGTGGGGTCCGTCCAGCCTAAGCCCATGAGCCAGACGCCGACCCACGCCCCGGCAACGTAGGAGAGGGCAACGCCTCCGATGCCGACGAGCGAGCCCACGGCAGAGTAGCGCATGAACATCCGCAAGTCGGTTTCGACGCCTACGAGAAAGAGGAGGACAATGGAGGCAACCGTGCACAGCCCGTACAGCTCCGGGGATACCACAACGGAGGAGCCCGCGAAGGGTTGGAAGCACCAACCGGGGAAGAGGCGTCCCAGGGCGTAGGGACCAATCAGGATGCCGGCGCAGAGTTCGCCCAGAACGGTCGGCAGGCGGAGGCGTTTGAAGAGGAGGTTGCCCAGCCGGGCGGCAAAGAGAATCACGCCCACTTGGATGACAAGGTCGGTCATGCGGGGCGTAATGGCAATAGCAGGGGTGCCCTCTCCCGCCCAGAGGGGCATTGAGAGGCACGAAAAGAGAAGAACGAGCAGGAACTTCATTAACTATTATCTTATCAGAAACAGCGCAAGCGCACGGGAGTCGGGGCATCCAGGAGGCGGGCGGAAAGGGGTTAATTTTGGTATAATGAGCATCTGAAAGGATGTCCTGAAGATGGATGACAATTCCCAAGTGCCGCAGACGAATGATACGCGTTTAACCTCGGTCAATGTCGAGGAGGAGATGAAGAGCTCCTACATTGACTACTCCATGAGCGTGATTGTGGCGCGTGCCTTGCCGGACGTCCGCGACGGCTTCAAGCCCGTACATCGGCGCGTGCTGTACTCGATGTACGAGACAAAGAACTTCTTCAATCAGCCTTACCGCAAGTCCGCCCGCACGGTGGGTGATGTGATGGGTAAGTATCACCCGCACGGGGATAGCTCCATCTATGACACGCTGGTGCGCATGGCGCAGAAGTTTAGTCTGCGTATCCCGCTGGTGGATGGGCACGGCAACTTCGGTTCGATTGATGGCGATAGCGCGGCAGCTATGCGTTACACCGAAAGCCGCATGGCGAAGGTCGCCAACGAGATGATGGCGGATATCGACAAGGAAACGGTCGACTTCATGCCGAACTACGACGGCACCTCCAGCGAGCCCCGCGTCCTCCCCTCCAAGCTTCCGAATCTCCTGCTCAACGGCTCGCAAGGTATCGCCGTGGGCATGGCAACCAACATCCCCCCGCACAACCTGCGTGAGCTGTGCGACGGCTTGACCTACTTTGTTGACCACCCGGACGCCTCGATTGACGACCTCATGGTCTACGTAAAGGGTCCTGACTTCCCGACGGGGGCGACGATTTGCGGGGTCTCGGGAATCGACTCCATGTACAAGACCGGGCGCGGCTCCATCACCGTGCGCGGTGAAGCGGAGATCCTGCAAGAGGGAAAGCGCGAAGTTATCCTTGTAACGTCCATCCCTTACATGGTGAACAAGAAAGCCATGATAGCCAAGATCGCCGACCTGGTGAAGGATGGCGTGGTTGAGGGCATCTCGGACGTCCGCGACGAGTCGAGCTTGCGCGACGGTATTCGCGTGGTCATTGAGCTGAAGCAGAACGCCAAGCCCGCTGCCGTCATTCTCAACCAACTCTACAAGCACTCCGACTTACAGACCACCTTCGGTGCGAACATGATCGCGCTCGACCACGGGCGTCCCCGGCGGATGAATCTGCGCGACTTCTTCCAGTGCTACGTTGACCACCGCTTTGAAGTGCATACGCGCCGGTGCCAGTTTGAACTGGCGAAGGCGGAGGATCGCATTCATATCGTCAGCGGTTTGCTGATCGCGCAGGATAATCTCGACGAAGTCATTCACATCATTCGCGATTCCAAGACGAACGAGGAAGCGAAGGAACGCCTCATCGGGCGGTTCGGATTTTCGGATGCGCAGGTGGCTGCAATCCTTGAGATGCGTCTGCGCCAACTCATCGGCTTGGAGCGCGAGAAGTTGCTCAACGAGCAGAGCGAGTTGAAGGCGCGCATCGCCGAGTTGAAGGCGACGCTCGAAGATCCCGCGAAGGTCTTCGCTCTGATTAAGGCGGACTTGGCGGAGCTGAAAGAGAACTACACGAAGGAAAATGACCGCTTAACTCAGATCGTCCCGATGAAGGGCGAGGTCAACATGGAGGATCTCGTCGCCGACGAGCCATGCGTGGTTACGCTGTCGCACCGTGGGTATATTAAGCGGACGGCATTGACGGTCTATGCTGCGCAGAAGCGTGGCGGGCATGGCAAGCTCGGTGTAAAAATTAAGGACGAGGATTTTATTGAGCGGCTCTACGTGCCTCTGGCGCATGACACGCTCCTCTTCTTCACCAACACCGGGCGCGTCTACGCCGAGCGGGCATTTGAAATCCCGGAGACCGGGCGGACAACCTCCGGTACGCCAATCATCAACATTCTTGAAGGTTTGCAGAAAGACGAGCGGATCGTGGAGATACTCTCCATTCGAGGGTTTGACGACGAGCACGACATTACCTTCGTCTTGGAAGACGGCACGATCAAGCGCACGGCGTTGGATGCCTTCAAGAATATTAACCGGCGCGGAATTATCGCGATCAATATTGAAGAAGGCAATGCGCTCGTGAAGGTGGCGTTGACGTCGCCTACCGACAAGGTGCTCATCGCGACCCGCGAAGGCATGGTGAACGCCTTTAATATTGGCGAAGTGCGGCGCGTGGGTCGCTCCGCAACAGGCGTGCGGGGAATCCGCTTCAAGGTTGAGGGCGATCGCGTCTGCGGTTTCGCCGTGGAAGAGGAAGGCGCGAACGTGCTCTTCGTTACGGAGAATGGACGCGGGAAGCGTACTGAGTTCGCCGACTTCCGCGTTACGCATCGCGGAAGCATGGGCGTAACGGGTATCCCGAGAGACAATGAGAAGAATGGGAAGCTAGTGGGCATTGCCTCGGTGCGTGGCGATGAGACGCTTGTGCTCCTCTCTACCGCAGGGCTGATGATTCGCACGCGAGTCTCGGAAGTTAGAACCATGGGGCGCACCGCTGCAGGCGTGAACTTCGTCAAGTTGCAGCCGGGCGTAACGTTGGCGACCTTCTCGATTGCTCCGGCTGAGGATGGTGAAATGGAAGCCGGCGAGGCGGAGAAGCCTCAGGCTGACGCGAGCGAGACTCCTCCTGTAGACGCTTAATGCGCTTGCAGAGGAGCAGAATCGGATAAGATCGACCCATTGGGTTTCGGATGGAGAAGCCCAATGGGTTTTTACTAAAAGGAATTTGAGATGGCAGGCGAGTACGTCTTTAATCTTCAGAACGTCACGAAACATCACGAGAAGAAGGTGATTCTGGATGACGTGAATCTGGCGTTCTTCCACGGCGCACACATTGGGGTGATTGGCGCGAACGGGTCGGGGAAATCCTCCCTGCTTAAGATCCTGGCGGGACTGGATAAAGACTTCGGTGGTACCTGCATCGTGGCGAAGAATCTCAAGATTGGATACTTGCCGCAAGAGCCGGAGTTGGATCCGGAGAAGACCGTGCAGGAGTGTGTGATGGAGGGCGTTGCCGAGGCGCAGGCAATGCTGGAAAAGTATGAGGATTTGTGTTGCCGTTTGGACGAGCCTGGCGCGGAGGAGGAGATGGCTCGCTTGCAGGAGCGCATTGACGCCAACGACTTGTGGAACTTAGACCACCAAGTGGAGTTGGCGATGGAGGCACTGCGTTGCCCCGATCCGGAAGTTAAAGCTGGCGTTCTCTCCGGAGGCGAAAAACGGCGTGTCGCGATGTGCCGCGTGCTCATTTCCAATCCGGATGTGTTGCTCTTGGACGAACCAACGAACCACCTCGACGCGGAATCGGTGGCATGGATTGAGAGCTTCCTGAAGCGGTTCAAGGGGACGCTTATCGTCGTTACGCACGACCGTTACTTCCTGAACAACGTAACCGAGTGGATCTTGGAGATGGACGCCGGGCACACGTATCCCTATAAGGGGAATTACGAACAGTGGCTCGAGCAGAAGCAAGCGATGTTGGCTGCCCAGGCAAAGCAGGCGGAGAGCCGGAAGCGGATGATTCAGCAGGAGCTGGAGTGGATCCATACAAGCCCTTCCGGGCGCAGAGCTAAAGGCAAGGCGCGGTTGGCGCGGTATGAGGAATTGATCGCCAATCAGGTAACTGTTCGTGAAGATGACTTAAAGATTCAGATCCCGCCGGGTCCTCGTCTGGGAGACTTGGTGGTCTGCGCCAAAGATCTGTCAATGTCTTTCGGCGACAGGGTGCTTTTTGAACATGTGGACTTCGATTTGCCACGAGGCGGGATCGTGGGCGTTATCGG
>CAVDHG010000053.1:0-10897 GCA_963608725.1 Agathobacter rectalis
ATGCCGTAGATCGCCTCGTCCAACGCCAAGGGCTCGCCCTTGAGCTGTCGCGCCACCGTGAGCGAAGCGTGCCCCGTGCCGTCCGGCACCATAATGATGACGTTTTTCGGCGCAGCCCAAAGCAAAACGGGCAGGAGCACCAACGCCCAAAAGAGACCTCTTAATCCACGCATGGCAATATCCTTCACCTTCTGCTCACGGGAACCACATTTCCGCAAGCGACTTCTATTAGTATAACCCAAACTTTGCCCCCGCGTAACACCGCCCAACGTCCTTTCTTCCTCCGCCTTTCCGTCCCAACCCCCGCAACCGAGTTTGACTCGTCTCCGCACCGAGATTGACCCGATCGCGGTGCGGAGACACCCGAAACTCGGTTGCGGGGCGTTTTCCGGGAGAGCCTCGGGCGGTTTTGCATAAGTGCTTGAGTTTTCGAAGGGCGATTCGCGCCATTTTTGCGATAAGCTCTTGCCCTTTCTGGCGATGTGCCGAAAAAGAGAAGAGTAAGGGGCAAAAGCGGGGGAATTTTGAACCTAAAAAGAGGGGTCTCCGCACCGCGATCGAGGTGAGGTCGGTTCGCGTTTGGGGTAAACGCGGTGCGGAGACTCCCCAAACTCGGTTGCGGGGGAAATTGGGGAAGGGTAGGTTGGAGGGGTGGGGAGTATGGTAAAATAGGGGTAACGTATTTTGTTTTCGGATTCGTATGCAGAGGTGTATGGTTTTACGTATTCTTTTGGCGTTTCTTTTAAGTAGCGGCTTCGCGGTTTGTGCAATGGCGCAATCGGTTTTCGATATGCCACGGCTCTTCCCGAAACATCTGCACTATCTTGAACGTTTTATCGCGTCGACCCGTCAAGGGGATCTGCAGTCGGCGGAGGTGGCGGCGCGGGCGGCGGCGAAGATATTCCCCAAGGACGCCAATTGGCATTACAACGTGGCGTGCGTTTGCGCCAAGAGCGGGCAAAAGCAAGAAGCGCTCAATTGGTTGAAGCAGGCAATCCTCCTCGGCTTCACGGACTGTCGGCAATTGGAGAGCGATGGCGACCTCGAATCGTTGCGTGCGCTTCCGGAGTTCCATGCGCTTTTGGAGGAGGCGAAGGCGTGCGCGTCGCGTCCGGTGAAGAATCCCACCCTTGCGCAGGCGTTGGCGCGAGAGGGGGTTATGGGGCGCGATATTGAGGTGGACGCCACCGATACGCAGTGGAACTGGGATCCCTCAAGTGGCGGTTACATGACTACGCTCCTTTCCCTGCGTACGCCCGCGAAGGCGATCCCTCCCTCGGCGTATCGGGGACCGGAAGCAGAACTCGTCCGCCCCATGCTTGGGGAGAACGCGTGCGGGGGTCTGCTTTATGTGAACCGCGATGAAGACCGGAGTGCGGTGCGCACGGAGGCGTTCCCGGCTTTGACCTCCGTTATCTACGGCGCGGAGGCGCAAGAGGCGCGGGCACATCTGGGCATGGCAAACGGCGTGTTCTCGTCGGGCATTTCGGCGTATCCCGTGGTGGGAAGCGCGTCCTTGGTGCGCGGGAGTTCGCTCTTCTGGCGGTCGATTGCGCGGGAGATTGCTTCCGACGCTCGAGCGACGATAACGGCGTTTCGTCTGGCGATGGCGAACCAGCTCTATATTTATGATGCGACGCTCGACGTGAGCCCGGCGGTAAAAGGGGACGTCTTATACAACCGCAATCCGGCGGTTCTGCTCTCGGCAGATTGTGCGAGTGAGAAGCCGAACTCGGTGGCGGCGTTGCGGGAGCTGACGGAGCTGGTCATTGCCGTGTATGCGGTACTCCCTCCGGCGACTCGCGCCGAAATGCTCCGGCGGGGGCTATTCGTGCCGACGGTGCAACGCCTGTTGCGTCAGCACGTCAAGGGCGCGCCGAACTACTTCTCTCGGGAGGCGCATCCGGTGGTCTTTGAAGCGGGGAAGATCGACCAGCCTGCCCTTTTGCGCGATGCACACGCGCTGACCCCGAAGGACTTACCGCCCTTCTTCCAGCTTGTGGTGCGGAGTGAATCGATGCCGGTGCAGTTTGTTGATTACTTCGACTTGCAGGACAACGAGGGGATCGCCGACACACCGTTGTGCATTACGCGGATTGTGCGCGGACGCGAGAGGACGCGTCGCCTGACGGTGGAGGCGGTTTCGCAGGAGCCGGGGTTGACCTATCGGTGGTTCGCCGTGTCGGGCGATCCGGCGCAGATTCGGATTCGCCCGTTGCTTCCTTCTGGGGCGATGGCGACGCTTGAAGCGGATTACCCCGATGCGGAGAAGGCTGGCGAAGCACTCTCGCGCCGGGTGGACATCGCTTGCGTGGCAGTGCGGGCGGATGGCACGGCGTCGGCTCCGGCGTTCGTGTCGTTCCGGCGTTTGGCTAATGAGAAGCGGACGTATGATGCGCAGGGGCGGATTGCGACGATTGACTATCTCTCACCGCTGAAGGCGCAGGTGTATGAAGACCCGGCTCTGACACTCCTCAAGTCGTGGCGCGATGATTATCTGTATGACGCGGACGGGCGGTGTACGGGATGGAAGCGGACTCGGCAGGACGGGAGCGAACAGCTCTTTGATGTGCGCGGTCGACGCGTTGTCGAAGTTGCCCCAGATGGGAACCCGAAGCGTGTTGTGAAGGTGTCGTATATGCCTCGTCTTCTCCAGGCGGGGGAACATGGCGACTCGGCGATTGAATTGGTGCAAGTGGATGATGGCGAGCCGGTTGAGGCGACCCCCTAAAGGCAAGAACACGATGAAGCACTTGTTTACTTTCTCCCCACTAACGCAGAAGCGGTTCGAGCGGTTTCGCCGGAGTCGCGTGGCGTTTTGGTCGTTGCGCCTGCTCGGCGTGCTGTATGCGATCAGCCTGTGCGCGGAATTGATCTGTAACGAGAAACCGCTCGTCATGCGTTACAACGGCGAGTGGTCGTTCCCCTTCTTGCGGGTTCAGCCACCGGAGGCGGTGCGGAAAGTGGTTGGCGAAACGAACCACGTGGATTATCGCTCCTTTGTGGAGAGCACGGCGTTTAAGCGCTCGGAGGGTGATTTTGCGCTGTTCGCGCCGGTGCCGTATTCTCCCGGGGAGACGCTGGACACGAAGGACTTGGAAAAGGACAAGGTGGTAACTGTTTCGCTCGTGCCGAATCAACCGCTCGGGAGATTCAACCTCACGCGGGATCTGCGCGTGGTGCGGGAGGACAGTTGCGAGCAGTTCTTCCCGAACATGGATTTGCGGGATGGGCAAACGGCGTTGGATGACCTCCTGGATGTAACTCCGGAATTACGCCAGGAGATCGAGCGTCGGTTCCTTGGCGAAGCGTGCGGGGCGTATCAGGCGGACGTTAGCCCAATGGTGTTGCGTGCTTTCCCGTGGAAGACGCTCAAGCTCTCCCTACCGCCTTGCTCGGGGAAAGCTCCCGTGACGGTGCGCGTGAATCTGCGCTTGCCTCTTCCCGGGGGGCAGAGTTTTCTCCCCAAGCAGAGCTATGCGTTCAAGCGTGAACAGCTCGCGGATGGCTCAATGGGTGCGCCACGCCTGATCCCGGAACGCTCCACGGGCGTCCCGAGCGCGGAGTTACTGGAGACGTTGACGGCGTGGGCAACGCAGGGCTTCTCTAAGGACCTGACCGCGGCAGACGGAGTCAAGTATTTCGACGCTAATCGGACGGTTCACGCCGTCTACACGCGCAACAACATTCGCTTCCCCTTCCCGCCGACGCGCCGGCATATCTTCGGACTGGACGGCTCGGGGCGCGACGTCTTCGCACGCATCGTCTATGCCACGCGGATTGCGATGAGCTTCGGAATCCTGCTGGCAATTGCGGCGACGATTATCGGGATGATCGTCGGCTCGATACAGGGATACTTCGGAGGCAAGGTGGATATTTGCGTGCAACGCTTCACGGAGATCTGGGCGGCGTTGCCCTTCCTCTATATCATGGTGCTCGTGGGGGCGGTGTTCGGGCGCAGTTTCTGGTTGCTCCTGCTGGTCTACGGGCTATTCTGCTGGCTGGGACTTTCCTATTACATGCGCGCAGAGTTCCTGCGTCTGCGCAATCGCCCCTTCGTGGCGGCAGCGCGGTGTCAAGGTCTCGGGAATGGACGCATCATCTTCCGGCACATCCTGCCGAACGCGCTCACGCCGATCATTACGCTCTTCCCCTTCCTCTTGGTGGGCGCGATAAGCGCGTTGGTCTCGCTGGACTTCCTCGGATTCGGTTTGCCCCCGCTGACGCCGAGCTGGGGAGAATTGCTCAACCAGGCGCAGACGTACCGCTGGGCGTGGTGGCTGATTCTCTTCCCGTCGCTAGCGATATTCATTGTGATGTTCCTTACGGTCATGGTCGGCGAGGGCGTGCGCAACGCCTTCGACCCCAAGCCCTTCAGTAAGCTCCAATAAGGGATAACGCCATGCCAGAAATTGAGTCTCCACTTCTCCAGGTGCGCAACCTCACGATCGCTTTCGACAATGACGAAACGCGCCAAAGCGTAACGACAGTTCAAGATGTTTCGTTCGACGTTCGTCGCGGGGAGATTCTCTGCATCGTGGGCGAGTCCGGTTGCGGGAAGTCGGTGAGTGCGATGTGCGTCCCTCGTCTGCTTCCTTCGCCCCCGGCGCGTCTATTGGGCGGGGAGATTCTCTTCGACGGCGTGGATCTCCTCAAGCTTCCCATCTCCCAGATGCGTGCCTACCGCGGGAAGAAAATTGGCGTGATCTTCCAAGACCCCATGACGGCTCTCTCGCCGCTCGTGCGGATTGGCGACCAGATCGTGGAATCCGTCTGCATTCATGACAAGACGCTCACGCGGGGTGGGGCGCGGGCGAAGGCTCTGGTTTGGCTAGAGAAGGTCGGGATTCGGAACCCTGCGCTGGTGATGCGTTGCTACCCGCACGAACTCTCCGGCGGAATGCAACAGCGGGTGATGATTGCCATGTGCCTTATTCTGGAGCCTCAACTGGTCATTGCCGACGAACCCACCACGGCTCTCGACGTAACCATTCAGGCGCAAGTCTTGGAGCTAATGCTTCAACTGCACAGCAAGGATTCCGGGATGATCTTTATCACGCACGACATGGGTGTGGTCTACCGGATGGCGGATCGCGTGGCGGTGATGTATGCCGGGCAAATCGTTGAGCAGGCAGACGCCAAGACCTTCTTCGCTTCGCCCAAGCACCCCTACGCCCGCGCCCTTCTCGAGGCTCTTCCCTCGCACGCTACCCGCGGAAAGACGTTGCGTGCGATTCCCGGACAAGTCCCCAGCCCCGGACACTACGCGCCGGGTTGCCGTTTTGCCGATCGCTGTGATTGTGCCCGCCCAACCTGCTCGCAAGAGCCTCCGCAGTTGCGCACCTGCGAAGGGCACCAAGTGCGTTGCCCCTATGCCTGAAGAAACTCCCGCCAAACGCGTTGCACTCCCCCTGCACTTCTGTAACCGCGATACGCGCTTGCCCGAGGGTGCGCTCCGCATTGTCCGCCGACTTCGCGAGGAGGGCTACACCGCCTTCTACGCCGGTGGATGCGTGCGCGACGCCCTGCGCGGTGCGCCTATTAAGGATATTGATATAGCCACCTCTGCCACGCCCGAGGAGGTTAAGGCTCTCTTCCCCGCGCAGAGTATCGGAGTAGGGAAGGCGTTCGGGGTGATGCTCGTCGTCCTTGACGGTATCTCCTACGACGTCGCGACCTTCCGAAAGGACGGCGGTTATCAGGACGGACGCCACCCCGAGGCGATCACCTACGATACCGCCCAACACGACGCCGAACGGCGCGACTTCACCATCAACGCCCTCTTCTACGACCCCGTGCAGGAAACCGTCATCGACTTCGTGGGCGGTCTGGACGATCTGAAGCGAGGCGTGCTCCGGACGGTTGGCTCCGCGCAACAACGCTTCCGGGAAGACCGCCTGCGCCTCCTGCGTGCGATCCGCTTCGCCTCCGTCTGCAAACTTGAGATTGAACGCGCCACCTGGGAAGCGTTAAAAGCTGAAGCTCCCGCACTGATGTGCGTGAGCATGGAGCGCATACGCACCGAGTTCGAGCGGATGTTGTGCGAAGCTCCCGACCCCGCCCGCGCCATGGAGCTTCTCTTTGAGAGCGGACTCCTCGGCGTCTTCTTCCCCGAGCTGACCGCCCTGCGCGGTTGTTTGCAGGACCCCGTGTGGCACCCGGAGGGCGACGTGTGGGTGCACGTGGTGCGCATGCTCTGCCTCGTCCCTGCGCCTCGTGACCCGCAGTTGGTCTGGTCAATCCTCCTGCACGACATCGGCAAACCGGCGACCCTCCAAGTCGGCACCAAGCCCGACGGCTCCCCAGCTTATCGCACGCCGAATCATGCCTCCGTCGGTGCGGAGATGACGCCCGAGATACTGCGTCGCTTCAAGCTCCCCGTCGCTACGATCGAGGCAGTGCAACAAGCCGTCGCCGGGCACATGCAGTTCATCGAGATACCCAAGATGAAGCAGGCGACCTTGCGTCGCTTCCTCGGTCGCCCCACCATGCCCCTGGAGCTTGCCCTCCACCGTCTGGACTGCCTCTCCTCCCACGCGAAGCTCGATCTCTACGACTTCGCCCAGGAGCAAATCCGGCGGTTCGGCTCGGAACCCGTTCTCCCGAAAGCACTTATCTCCGGGAGCGACCTCATGCTCTGCGGGTATACCGAGGGCGTCCAGCTCGGAAAGATGTTGCGGACGCTCTACACGATGCAACTGGAGGGTGCAACCCGGAGCGACCTCCTCGAGCACGCCCTACTCAACGCCCCCAAACCCCGCAAACTCCTCTTTGTCTGCGCTCCGGAAATGCCCTTTCCCCTTCGTAAAGCATGGGAAACACTCTGTGAACGCCCGGAGTGGGATGTAACTGCGCTGATCCTTCCCGGACAACCCTGGGACGAACCTCCGCACCCGAAACGCCGAATTCTGCGTTTGGTGGCTGACTGCGCCGGAAATGTCGAATATCCGGATATTTCCGGTTACAACGCCGTTATCCTCCCTCAAAACTGCGCTTGGACGCTCCCCGAACCCCCGATCCTGCGCGTTTAATCTCGTTTCTCCCTCTTTTTGAACGAAAAACTTCTCTTTTTCGCGCCTTTTTCTCCTTTTGCGCGATATTCCGCGTTAACCTCCCGCAACCGCGTTTCCCCGGTCTCCGCACCGAGATTGACCCAAACGCGGTGCGGAGACACCCGAAACTCGGTTGCGGGGTAGGGTGGGGTTGAACCGAGTTTGGGGTGTGTCTGCGTCAAGATTGGGGCAAACGCGAACCGGAGACACCTCGATCGCGGTTCGACCACCCCCGAAACGCGGTTCACCTTCCCCATTCCCGTCCCGCTTGAGGAGGGGGACGCTGAGCGTACAAGCTGGGGCGAAAAGGTGGTATACTCTCAGTTGGAGTCTGACGGGTGTGGCGGGTGCCACGCTTAGAAAAGAGTCCTTCACCTTTTGATCGGTATGTGTCGAGCTTTTCTTCGTAAAATCTTTTACCCTTCGGGCGGAGCGGATACCCCGCAGAAGGAGCATCCGTGGGCGTTGGCTCTGGTGATGACTGCGCTCTATGCGCTCGCGGTGGTTGTCGCCTTCTGGGATGTGATTGGGGCGGACGTGGTCTTCGTGGCTCCGGATGCGCCGATCTGCCCGGTGCCCTTCCGCAACGCGGTGCGCCGTCTTGTCGTCGAGCCGTTCACGTTGCACAACCTCGTCCTCCTCCTTCCATACGCCTTCGCTTACGAAGGCACCTTCTGGGTGGACGGCTGGGTGATGGCTCTCGCCGGGGTGTTCCTGTTGCGCAGTCGCGGGGCGAACTGGGCGAGCGCGTGGGTCGGGGGTTTCTGCGCTACGTTCGTGGGCTACTTCGCTACGCTCTTCTGTGCGGGACATCGGGGCGTTGTGGATGCGCTTGCCGTAACGTGCCTAGGTTTCGGAGCCGTGGCGCGGGCGATGGCGTCTGGGAGGTGGCGGTGGTTCGCCGTGCTGGGAGCCGTGCTTGCGCTGGGACTCGGTGCGCAGGCGGACATTTGGGCAATCGTCGTCTGCGCGATCGGCGTGTATGCGCTCTGGCTCTGGATTTTCACGTGCCCGTGCAACGCCGAGGGAGGCTTCCCGCGCTGTTTCCGCTGTGGCTTTTCTGCCATACGCCGGCGCGTACTCTTCCTCTTACCACGCTTCGGACTCGCCCTCGGCGTCTTCCTCCTCGTAGGGTTCCCCGCGCTTCGGCACACCTTTGGCGCAGCGCAAGAGACCCGTTCCGGGCAACTCGCCTCTGCCGTCGCCACTGCGCAGACTCCCGAGGCACAACGCAACGCGCAGTGGAACTTTATCACCGATTGGTCGCTCCCGCCTGAGGACCTCGCCGAGTGGCTCCTGCCGGGCATCCATGGGCACACCTCCTATCCCTTCGACCCGAAGCCATATACCGGGCGGATGGGTTCGGCGTATCAGGTGCTCCGCCAGCACAGTGTGCACATCGGGTATATCACGCTTCTCCTCGCCCTGCTTGCGTGGTGCGGAAGGGGAACCTTGACGGCGCGACGCGAGCGACTCTTCTGGTCGCTCTTGGCTTTGGTGACGCTGATCTTGGCGTTCGGACGCTTTACGCCGTGCTATCGCCTGATCGCTTCACTCCCTTTCCTCGGGCAAATCCGCGCACCCGTAAAGTGGTTGCACCTCACGGGTTTTGCGCTCGCCATGCTTGCCGGGATCGGTGCGGGGCGATTCTTGCGCGGACGGTCTACGCTCCCGGCAATTCTCCTCTGCGCGTTAATCGCATTTGGTGGGGCAATGGTGATCCGCCCCTACGTCTTTGCTCGCGATCTCCATCATAACGTACTCACCTCCGCTGTGCCACCCGGCGCGACGGTGTGCAACGCGGTGCGGTGGTCGACCTTGGATGACGTTTGCCGGTGGCAGGGAATCACCTTAGTGGGGACGCCACGCGAAGCTGATTTCCTCGTGCTCCCTGTTCCGCAGGGTAGGGCGGTGCCGGTGGCGAAACTGCGAGTTCGCGGTATTCTCTTGGGGCTTTACGAAACAGGGAGACAGCAACGCCATGAGTGAGTTCCCCACCTTGCGAATGCTCCTCGAAGAAGCCGTGCGCGACACCCCGCGTTCGCACATCTTCATGCGTTGGTTCGCGAATGGCGCGTGGCAACAGCGCACCTACGCCGAGACCTTGGAGCGTGTGCGCATCCTCGCCGAGTGGTTCGGGTCGGCGGGGTTGCTCCCGCGTCAGACACGTGTGGCTCTGCTCTTGCCGAACTGCCCGCACTGGATTGAAGTCTACCTCGCGGTGGTGGGTATCGCTGGGGCGGTGGTGCCCATCGACCCTAAGCTCACCGCGCCTGAAGTGCACCACATCTTGGAAGATTCCGGAGCCTCCTTTATCGTTACCGATACTGCGCACCTCCCGCTCGTCAATACCCTCGCTCCCACCTTGCCCGCCTTGCAACGCCTCCTCCTCGCCGGGCTTACCGAAGCTCCTGCCACGCCCGAATGCGTGCTCCCGTGCGCGAGTGTGGAAGCGGTGATTGACGCCTTCCCCGGCGATGTGCCCCTCCGCTTCTGGAACGCGCCCACCCGGATCCCCACGCCGGATGACCTTTGCGGGTTGCTCTATACGAGTGGCACCACAGGCAAACCGAAGGGAGCCATGCTCACCCACGGCAACTTCTCGGCGGACGCCATTGGCGCACTACATCTCATCTCGGAGTTCGTTACGCCTCGTGACGACTTCCTGGTTGTCCTGCCACTCTTTCATGCCTTTGCCTTCACGACAAACTTTGTTGTCGCACTCCGGGCGCATTCCTCGCTCTCCTTCCTGCGTTCCCTGCGCACGTTAGTCGAAGACCTAAATACGCTCCACTCCACCGTGCTTATGACGGTGCCTCTCATGGCAGAGAAGCTTCATGCCCGATTGATGACCGCCTTTCGCGCCTCGCTCGCCGGGCGGTTGCTCCACTGCGTATTCCCGCGACTTGCCGGGAAGCGCGTCCTTGCAGCTCTTGGCGGGAAGCTTCGCTTGATTGTCGTAGGTGGGGCGAAAGCCGACCCGCATATCTTGCGCGACTTTGCGCGGATGGGCATAAATATGGTTGAAGGCTACGGGCTTACGGAGTGCGCCCCCGTTGTCTGCGTCAATCCGCCACGCCACAACCGCATCGGGACGATTGGCCCGGCGGTCGGAGGCATTGAGCTGCGCATTGCTTCGCCAGACGCTCGCGGGGTGGGCGAACTGCAGGTGCGAGGCGCGATAACCTTCCGCGGTTATTGGAACAACGCCTCCGCCAGTGAAGAAGCCTACGCCGATGACTGGCTCCGCACCGGCGACCTCGCCACGATGGACGCCGAGGGATACGTTACGCTCTGCGGTCGCGCCAAATCGCTTATCGTCAACCGCGAGGGAAAGAATGTCTACCCCGAGGAGGTCGAGCAGGCGATCGCCCGCGATCCGCTTGTGGGGGAAGTCGTTGTGATTCCTTATCATACCCACGGCGAACCCGGCGAAAAGGTGGGCGCAATCCTCTCGGTTAATCGGGACGCCTTGAACGCTCTTCATCCCGGCTCCACGCCCGAAGAGGTCGAAACCCTCCTGCGCGATGCCGTGAAGCGACAGTGCCGTGCGCTCGCCTCTTACAAACACCCGCGCAAAGTCAAGATTTCTCTCGATCCGCTTGCGCTCACTTCCACGCACAAGGTGCGCCGTTGCCTTTATGCCGGCACCTTGGACGACTAACTCGCCCTTCTCCTTTCAAAAGAAAGACCGCGCGGCAGAAGCCACGCGGTCTCAACAACACGAAAGGAGTGCATACGCACCTAGGAAAATGGCGGGAAGGACGGGGCTCGAACCCGCGACCTCCGGATCGACAGTCCGGAGCTCTAACCAATTGAGCTACCTCCCCGAACGAAGAAAGCGG
>CAVDHG010000054.1:0-10896 GCA_963608725.1 Agathobacter rectalis
GCACCGCGATCGAGGTGAGTCCGGTTCGCGTTTGGGTGAAACGCGGTGCGGAGACTCCCCAAACTCGGTTGCGGGGGAGTTTTTCTTTTTCCCCTGCCAGACACACAAAAGCGACGCCCGCCGGGCGTCTCCCCACCTCACACCGCAACTCCCGCACACTCCTTCCCCCTAACTGTCCCCCGTCACCCCGGAACCTCTACTCCTCTCCTTTCCCTCCTACGCTCCACCACCTCCACCCCCAACTCCCACTTTTCCTCCTTCATAACCTCCCTTCTTTAATTTTTAGCCGGGCTAGATGCCTTTTTTACCCCTTTTTCGACGATTTTCCGCCTTTTCGTGGGTGTTTTGTGGGGTAGAGACGCCCAAAAAGAGCGTCCGTTGTGTGTGTCTGGCAGGTTGCGCCGGAGTCTGGAAGTTTGCTACATTCTCTGTCGCCGACACTGGGCTGAAGACCCCTCCTAAACCACCTTTGTCGTGCACCTCGGCGAGGGGATTGAGTTTGCCGGGGATTTTTCCCTTTCTTATATACGCTCGTTACGTCTGATAGGTCTGCGCGATAATTGCCGTCCTCTACAGGGCGTGCCACAACTTGCGCATAAGCGTCCTCCGAAAGCTGGGAGTAAAAGAGTACACGCCCCTCCTTTGCAAGCTTAACCTTGTCTTCTTTTTTCACTTTTAGCCCTCCTCCGCACCTCTCGACCCCCTCCTTCCCCAACCCGCTATAACCCGCCGTTCTCTATTTTTAGGCGGGGTAGATGGATTTTTTACCCCTTTTTCGACGGTTTTCCGTCTTTTCGGGGGCGTTTTGTGGGGTAGAGACGCCCAGGAGGGCGTCCGTTGTGTGTGTCTGGCAGGAGGAAAAGAAAAAAGAGGGTTGAACCGAGTTTGGAGGGTGTCCGCACCGAGATTGACCCGATCGCGGTGCGGAGAGACCCTAAACTCGGTTGCGGGGGAGGGGAGAGGGTGAGCGAAAAGAGGGGGAGTTTGGGGTGGAGGGGTGGTGAGGGGTGTTCGGGAGGGAGGGGGAGGGGAGGTTGGCTTGCTTTTTGGGTGGGAATTTGAGAGACTTATGCGCGTTTTTGCTCGGCGGTTCCGCCAGTCTAATGAAGGATATTGAGCCATGATGCGTTGGAGTAAGTCCCTGCTGAATACGTTGCGCGAAGCACCGCAGGACGCCGAAATTATCAGCCACAAACTCATGATTCGCGCCGGAATGATGCGTAAGCTCGCCGGTGGGCTGTATACGTATATGCCCTTGGGGCTACGGGCGTTGCACAAGATTGAGGCAATCGTCCGGGAGGAGATGGAGCGGGCGGGTGCGCAGGAGATGCTCTTCCCGATTCTCCATTCGTCGGATCTCTGGAAGCAGAGCGGACGTTGGGAGACGATGGGTCCGGGGATGTTTCGCGTGAAGGACCGCAAGGATGCGTGGTATGTGCTCACGCCGACGGCAGAGGAGGCGTTCGCTGCGCTGGCAAAGGGAGAGATCTCCTCGTGGCGTCAGTTGCCTTGCATTATCTACCAAATTCAGGATAAGTTCCGCGATGAGATTCGCCCGCGGTTCGGGTTGATTCGCAGTAAAGAGTTTATTATGAAGGACGCGTACAGCTTCGACGCGGACGAGGCGGGGAGCGACAAGAGTTATCGCGCCATGTATGAGGCGTACGTGCGCATCTTCAAGCGCGTGGGGCTTCGTGCGGTGCCCGTTGAGGCGGATACGGGCGACATGGGTGGCAACTTCTCGCACGAATTCATGGTTTTCGCCGCCAGTGGCGAGGATGGGATTTTGCATTGCGCGGATTGCGGTTACGCCGCGAACCAAGAGCGGGCGGAACGGCGTGCGCCGGCTTGCACGTGCACGGTTGAGGCGGGCGCGATGGAAGTGGTCGCCACGCCCGGCAAGCACACCTGCGAAGAGGTGGCGGAGTTCCTCGGTAAGCCGATGGAGCAGGTGGTGAAGAACTTGGTGGTGCTGGCGGATGGGAAGCCGGTGATGGTGCTCGTCCCCGGAGACCGGGAATTGAATCCGCTGAAGCTCAAGCGCGTTTTGGGCGGAGCGAAGATTGAGCCGGCAGACGAGGAGACGGTGGCGAAGGTCGCGGGACCTTGCGGTTCGATTGGACCTGTGGGCGTAACGATTCCGGTTTATGCGGATCGTGCGCTTGAGGGCGCGGCAGATGTGATCGTTGGCGCCAACCGGGAAGGGGAGCACCTGCAACACGTCTCGCTCGCTCGCGATGCGAAGGTGGTGAGCTACGAGGACTTGGTGCTCGTGGATGCAGGCGACGCGTGCCCGCACTGCGGGAAGCCGATGGAGATCCGGCGCGGGACAGAGGTCGGGCAGTGCTTCAAGCTCGGTTATAAGTACCCCAAGGCGTTCGGCATGACGTTCCTCGATGAGGCGGGGAAGCCCCAGATGCCGCTCATGGGGTGCTACGGAGTCGGCGTGTCGCGCACGTTGCAGGCGATTGTCGAGCAGAGCAACGACGCCGATGGCATTCTCTGGCCGGCAGCGGTGGCACCCTATCAGGTGGCACTCCTCGTGCTCGACCCGGAGGACGCGAATGTGATGGCGCAAGCGGAAGCTTTGGGCGAGGCGTTGGAAAAGCGCGGAATAGACGTCTTTATGGATGATCGCCCGGAGCGCCCTGGGGTGAAGTTCAAGGATGCCGACCTCATCGGGTTGCCGGTGCGGGTTGTGGCAGGGACGAAGGGCTTTGCCAAGGGCGGATTCGAAGTGCGCCGTCGTTCGGAAAAAGAGTCCGCAATTGTTGCGCCGGAAGAGGCTGTTGACGCCATCGCCACTTTGTTACAATAAGCTCAAGTCTTTCACGTTTCAAACTCTTAAGCCTGAAAAGGAACACTCCAATGAGAACGCATAAGCCGATCCCCTCGACGAGCACGCGTCGCGACATCTCCGTGGTCGTCGCCAACACGCATAACATTCCGCAGTTCTTGGCATACAAGATTATCGACACCACCTTCGAGGCACTCCTGGCGAACCTTATCGAGAATGGACACGTGGAGCTGCGCGGGTTCGGCGTCTTCGAGGTGGTGGAGCGCAAGGGGCGCAAGGGGCGCAACCCCAAGAAGCCGACCGAGGAAGTTTGGATTCCCTCGCGTAAGGCGATCAAGTTCAAGGCGTCGCGCTTGTTGCGTAACGATCTGAAGGATGCGAAGCTTCCTCCGTCGCGGTAAGGCACCGCGATCGCGGGGCGTTTAACTAGAGTTTCCCCTCATGGCGCGGTAGAGCCGCGTCGGTTCGGGTTTTGCCCGGAAGGATAGTGGTATGGGCACGTTGTCATTCGAAGCTCCGCGTGGGATGCGCGACTTCTACCCCGAGGATATGCTGTGGCGCAACCGAGTCTTTGATGCGTGGCGACACGCCGCAGAGTTGTTCGGTTTCCGCAACTATGACGCCTGCGTGGTGGAATCGCTGGAGTTGCTTCAGCGCAAGAGCGGGGAGGAGGTCTCCGAGCAGATCTACGCCTTCGATGACAAGTCCGGGAGGCATCTTGCGTTGCGCCCGGAGATGACGCCTACGCTCGCTCGCATGGTCGCCGCCCGGCAGACGCGCCTGCCCTTCCCGATTAAGTGGTACGCGCTGGCGCAGTGCTTCCGCTATGAGCGGATGACTCGCGGACGCAAGCGGGAGCATTACCAGCTGAATATGGATGTGATCGGCTCGGAAGATGTCCTTTGCGAAGCCGAGATTCTCGGGGCGGCGGTTTGCGCGGTGCGCACCATGGGCTTGCCGGACGACGCATGGCGCATCCACGTGAGCAGTCGTGCGTTGCTGGGCGAACTGCTCGCGAAGAGTGGTATCCCCGCCGAGCAGCACCCGGCGGTCTTTATCGCATTGGACAAGCGCGGGAAGATCTCTGACGAGGAGATCTCCGCGCTCCTGCGAGCAGAAGGGCTTGGAGACGACGCCATCGCCAAAACCTTTAAGCTCCTGGCAGTAACGTCCTTGGATGAGGCGGAAGCTCTGGCGGGCGCGGACTCCCCGGCGATTGCGTCGCTGCGTGCGCTCTTTGCGCTTGCCGAAACGATGGGCTACGGCGCACTCCTCACCTTCGATATCGCGGTCATCCGCGGGCTCTCCTATTACACGGGAATCGTCTTCGAGGCGTTCGATAGTCAGCGGAAGTTTCGCGCCATCTTCGGGGGCGGGCGGTACGATTCGCTCCTCGCGTTGGTGGGCGGTCAGCCTATGCCGGCGGTGGGGATGGGCTTTGGCGACGTGGTGATCGGCGAGATTTTGCGCGACCGCTTCGGCGAGCAGTGCCCCGTTGAGAGGCAGGGCTATGCCGTGGGGTATATGACCGAGGAGCAACGCCCCGCCGCCGTGGCTCTCGCGGCGCATCTGCGCAAGGAAGGGCACGTGGTCGATCTGGCTCTGCTGGCGCAGAAGCCGAAGCACTTCTTTAGTCGGGCAGGAGCTTCGGCAGTGCGTTACGCGGTGTTCATCGGACCGGACGACGTCGCCGCCAAGGTTGCGCAAGCAAAAGACCTTGAGACGCGTGAAGCTACGCCCATTCCCCTGCCTCCGATTGCGTAGGCTCTTGGAGCGGTTAACGTTGCGCCTCGCGGGAAACCTCCGCGGGGCGCAATTGTTTGGTGGAGTAGGGCGGTTAGGGCGAGCGCGGGGTGTGTTACACTATGGGCATGTATCGACAACAGGTTGCAACAGAGGCTCTTCAACAGGAACACCTCACGCTCTCCGGCGCGGAGGCGCATCATCTGCTTCACGTTCTGCGGGTTCGGGAAGGGGCGGAGGTAGGGCTCTTCGACGGCGCGGGGCATACGCGTCTCTTTGGCGTGGTGGCGTGCGGGGAGGGCGTCCTGCACTTGGAAGCCAAGCAACCGCTCTTTTCGAGTGCCGAGCCAGCGGTGCGCGTCACGCTCTTTGCGTGCATCCCGAAGGGCGACCGGATGGACTGGCTGTTGGAGAAGGCGACGGAGCTGGGCGTCTCGCGAATCGTCCCGGTGATGAGCGAGCGGACGGTTGTTCGGTTGGAGGGGCGTCAGGCGGAAGCGAAGAAACTGCGTTGGCAACGGGTGGTCGACGCTGCTTCCCGGCAGTGCGGTGCCGTGCTCGTGCCCGAAGTGCTCCGCCCGGTGGCGTTCCGCGAAACGACGCCCCTCATGCAAGCGTGCAGTACGCTGATTGTCGCTGCGCTCATTCCCGAGGCGCGCCCGCTAAAGCCCGTCCTCGACGCGCTCGATCCGGTTCGGCGCGGGCAGGAATGGGGCTGGTGGTGCGGGCCGGAGGGCGACTTCACGGCGGAGGAGATGCAGGCGATCCTGGCGTGTGGCGCAATTCCCGTAACGCTCGGTCCCCTCATCTTGCGCGTGGAGACGGCGGCGATCTACGGCTTGGCGAACTTAGGGTGCGTGCGCAATGCCGTCTTGCCGGGCGTTGGCGCGGAGGCTTGAGCGCAGGAGGAAACGCATGAACGAAGTGCTCTTTAAGACAATCGGTATCGCAGGGCTGGGCTTGATCGGCGGATCGCTCGCCAAGGACGTGCGGACGTTCGGGCTCGCTGAACGCCTGCTCGGGTGGAACCGCACCGCGGGTCATGCTGAGCGTGCCCTCGAGCTTGGGCTCGTCGATGCCGTGGTGCCGAAGCTCGAAGACCTCTTGGCGCAGAGCGACCTCTTGGTTTTGGCAATGCCGGTCGACGTTTTGGTCGACGTGCTCCCGCGCTTGCTCTCTGCCGTAACCGAGAAGCAGATTATTATAGACGTCGGCTCCACGAAGGGGGCTTTGGCGCGGGCGGTGGCAGGGCACAGGAATCGGGCGCGCTTCGTCGCGTGCCACCCCATGGCGGGGACGGAGCGGAGCGGCCCGGACGCGGCGATCGACAATCTCTTCCGCGAGCGGTTCACGCTGATAGTCGACCCGGAGCAAAGTGCGCCGGACGCCGTAAAGCGCGTTGAAGCTCTCTGGACGCAAGTTGGCTCCGTGCTCGCAACCATGTCCGCCGAAGAGCATGACCGCACCGCCGCGCTTCTCTCCCATATGCCGCACGTCTTGGCGTATGCGCTCGCCCGGACGATTAAAGAGGCAGAACGCAATCAGGCTCTCAACGCTCGCTTCGCGGGCGGGGGCTTGGCTTCGATGACGCGCATTGCGCATTCGCCGATCGCGATGTGGAGCCCGATCTTCCGTCAGAACAAGGTTCCGCTTCTTGAGGCGATCGACGCCTTCTCGGAACATCTCGCAGCGTTCCGGAAGGCGGTTGCGGATGAGGATTGTGCGGAGTTGGAGAAGCTGATGCGCTGAAGGCGCGCTGCGCTGGAGGCGTAGCACACTGCGCTCGGACGTTATTCCTCCGCGGGGGAGTCGCCGTGGCGGGTCGTCATGTGCTTCATCACGCCCTTAGCAATGAAGTATTGCGCCACGATGAAGGCGAGGAAGAAAAGCGTAATAATCGCAACGACGAGTGCCGGGCAATCCACCCACAGGCGTTTCAGCCAAGCGATCACCGGCGCGTAGAGCGTGGGCATGAAGTAAGTAACAATAAGACTCTGCACGAGGCAGGAGAACGCCGAGTAGAAGGTGTAGAGCCCGAAGTGTACGCGGAGCATTCCCGCCGCGAGCAGTGCCGGCGTGCGGATGCCCGGCGTAAAGCGGATGATGAATAGCGTTTTCCCGAGATGCCGGTCGAAGAAGTGCCCGCACGCGTTGATCTGCACCCGGTGTCGCTTGAACCACCGGAGCCGGCTGACGTATTGCATGGCAAAGCGCACCGGCAGGTACATCAGTAGGTCGCCGATGAAGACGCCCCAGAAGGTGCTCTGCAACGCCGTCATCGTGCTTAGAATCCCCTCGGAGATAAGCGGCGGGACGATTGTCCAGCAGACGACGTTCTCGAAGAAGAAGGTGGCAACCGCGGTGAACCAACCCTGCGTCCAGGGATAATCCGCCGAGGCTCGAATCGCCTCGACAAGCGTATCGAGGTTGAGCCAGGCGAAAGCAAAGCAACTCGTCATCGTTGAGACTCCAAGGTCGGCTTGTCCGCGGGGAGTCCGAGATAGTGCCCGATCTCTTCTGCCACCGCAGCAAACGTTGGCGCAGCAACGCTCCCGCCCATGCGGAAACGCCCTTGCGGTCTCTCAATAGTAACAAGAATCGCGAGTTCGGGTTTGCTTGCCGGGTAAATGCCCACGAAGGAGGCGTTGTAATCGCTGTGATTGTAGGAGCCGTTGACGGGGATTTGCCCCGTGCCCGTCTTCCCCGCCACGAGATAACTGGGCAGAGCTGCCTTCGTCGCGGTTCCGCCTTGCGAGCGATCGGTTACTGCCTGCATCAGCTCCAGCATCTTCTTGCTGACCGCCGGAGAGAGCGGCGTCCCCAGCACCTTCGGCTCCCACTTCTTGACCAGCTCTCCCTCGTGCGTGCGCAGTTCCTTAATAATCGTTGGCTTCATCCGCACGCCTCCATTCCCGATAGTGGCATAGGCGTTGCACAACTGCACGGCGGTAACGGCAATCCCCTGCCCGATGGGAAGGCGCGTGGGCGAGAGTTTGCTCCACGTTGAGTAATGATGCAAAATGCCACGCTCTTCGCCGACGAGTTCAATCCCCGTTGGCTCTCCGAAGCCCATCTCGCTGAAGGCGCGCCAGAGCAACTCGTTCGCTTTCGGAGCGTTGTTTTTCGGCGAAGGCTCCGCCAAGCGCAACCCGATCATTGCCGTGCCGATGTTGGAAGACTGCGCCAGAATCTCCTTGGCGTGGACAATTCCCCGCGCATGGTCGCGCAAGGGTTTGCCCGCGTAGTACCACACGCACGCCGTCCCAACGTCAAAGGGCGTGTTCTCCGTAATGACGCCATACTGCAACGCCATGGCAACGGTTACCGCCTTCATCACCGAGCCCGGCTCGTAGTTGCGCGAGATGGCGATGTTCTTCCACGCGTCCTTGGAAAAGAGCCTGTACTCCATGGGGTTGAAGCTCGGGAGCATCGCCATCCCGAGGATTTCGCCCGTCTTGATGCGCTGGACGATGATGATCCCCGAGTTCGCCCGGAAGGTCTCCAAGGCTTTGGAGAGTTCCCGCTCGATAATGTACTGAATGTTGTTGTCGAGCGTGAGGTAGACATCGTGCCCGTGCACGGGGGGCGTCTCGCTAATGCGCCTCGACCGAATCTCGCGCCGGTCGCCCGACTTCAACGTCTTAATCTCGCCGTTCTTCCCCTGCAGGAAATCGTTGAACCGTTGCTCGATGCCGTAGACGCCGATGCCGTCGGTGTTGACGTAACCCAGCACGTGGCTCATCCGCGCACCGTTCGGGTAGGAGCGGATGGAGCGTTGCTCGGAGAAATTCACCCCGGCAACGCGGTTGCTCGGAGCCGTGGCTCTCGACGTCAAGCGTTCCAGTTCGCGGATAACGCGGTCATCTGCCACGTCGCAGACCTTGAGATAGCTCTTGCGCGCCCCCGTGTACGCATCGATGAGTAGCTCTTGCTTGACGTTGAGGAGCTTCGCCAATTCCAAGGGCAACTCCGCCCGCCGCTCCTCGGGGAGCTTGTCGAGCTTGGGGTCCTTCCAGTCAATGTAGATTTCGCGCCCGGGCAAACTCTCGGTCAGCACCACGCCATTCCGGTCGAGGATGCGCCCGCGCAGCCCCAACGTCTCCAACTTCTTGGCGTAGTAGTCCTTGCGCTTCTGCTCCTTGTTCTCAAGGTTATACAGATGCAAGCACGTGAGCCGATAGAGGACAAGCCCGAACAGCCCCACCAGCCCCAGAACAATGAGGAGCATCCACCGGTGAGCAACGCGTTGTTCGTGGTTCTGCATGGGGCACACACCTCTCTGCGCGGGCTCATCCGGCGAAGGCGGTTAGTGCCTGCGCTGACGCCGAATCGTTCGCAAGGACTGCGCCGAGGTCGACGTTACCTGTGCGGTCTCCTCCCCGAGGAAGGTATTGCGCGACGTCTGCAACGCCACCGCCACTTCACGCGAAAGGGTTACGCCCCCTCGCGTATCGACGTGTGCACTCCGCGTGGGCGGGGCATACGTCAAACGCAGACCGCGTGCCGCGACCGCTTCGTCCAACCGCTTCGGCTCGACGAGCTGGTTCCACTCCGCCACCTGCCTGCGATACGATTCATCCAGCGTCCGCTTTTCCCGCTCCAACTGCTGAACGTGCTTTGCGTTCTGGTCAATGCCCATGTTTATCAGGCAGAGTGCCACCCAGGGCGCGATTGCGAAGAGGACAAGCAGTCCCCCGACGAGTGTCCCCGTCTTTACCTTAAATGTCTTACGCCGTCTATTCCGCTTTGCCATAACAGCGTGCTCCTTCTATCCGCTCCACGGCGCGGAGCTTCGCGCTCCTTGCTCGCGGGTTGGCTTTCAATTCCTCTTGCTGCCCTGCGACAGCCTTCTTCAAAACGTTCCGGGTGCGTGGATGGCTCCCTTGCCATTCGCTCCCGCCTTGCATCAGCGAGACCTCGCGCCCGCAGTGCTCGCGGAAAACCGCCTTCACCATTCGGTCGCTCAGGCTCTCGAAGGTGATCACCGCCATCCGTCCGCCCGGCTTGAGCAACTGCAAGCCCGCTTCCAACGCCTTGCGCAAGTCGCCCAGCTCGTCGTTCACCGCCATGCGTAACGCCTGAAAGACGCGTGTTGCCGGGTGCCGACCCTTCCCATGCGCGCCGCCGACCGCTCGCGCCACGCACTCCGCCAGTTGCATCGTGCGCGTGAAGGGGCGCACTTGCCGTTCCCGGGCGATCGCTCGCGCCACCACGCCGGCGCGCTTCTCTTCGCCCAACGTCCGAAAAAGCTCCTTAAGGTCCTTTTCGTCCAACCGCGCCAGCAGGTCGGCTGCCGTCTCTCCGGCGTCGTTGCGCATCCGCATATCCAGCGGACCGTCGAAGCGGAAGCTGAACCCGCGCTCGGGCGTATCGAGTTGGTCGCTACTCACGCCGAGATCCAGCAGGATCGCATCGACCGCTTCGAACCCATGCGCCCGCGCCAACGCGCCCAAGTCGCCATGCGCCCCCTGAACGAGCACATGCTCTCCGGGGATCGCATCCCGCTGGAGGTTCGCCCGCGCCCGCGCCAGGGCTTCGCCATCGCGGTCGATCCCGAGCAACCGCCCGGACGCCCCCGCTAGGCGCATAACCGCCGAAGCGTGCCCCGCCTGCCCGAGCGTCCCATCGATATAGACGCATCCGGGCTTGGGAGCAAGGGCGGCAACCGTTTCCTCCAAGAGCACCGGGATATGCATCTCGCGCTCCTAGAAGTCCAGCGCGGCGAGTGCCTCGCCCAACGCGCCCTGATTGACCTTCGTCTCGGGTGCGCGCTTCTCGGCTGCCCAGATCTCACCATACGTTACGGCTCCCACGAAGGTGATCTTCCCCGTGATTCCCGCAAACGCGAGCAAGCGGTCGCTGATGCGAATGCGCCCCTGCACATCCAAGGGCAACTGCTCGGTGTTCTGACCGATAATGCGCAGCTTCTGAGAGACCAACGGATCGGAAAAACGCCGACCGCGCAGTTTCTCCTGCAACGCCTGCATCCGCTCGTAACTGATAAGCCTGAGACAGTGTTCATGCGGGTCAGCCATCACGAACACATAGGCAGGGTTCCCCAACACGTCGCGCCAACCCGAGGGGATCGTTACGCGACGCTTTGGATCCAACGCATGGACAGCCGAACCCGTGAGTACGGCTTCGCCCTGAAGCGTGGGAGATGTCTTGCCTTTAGCGTCCACTTTTCTGACCTTTTCTGACACTATTAAACACTTTTCCCCACCCACTTGTCAAGCAAAGAGATTAATTTTCTTTCTTTTTTTGCCTCCCCCAACCCCCAACTCGCCCTCCACCACCCCCACCCCCGCAACCGCGTTTGGGGTCTCTCCGCACCGCGATCGGGGTAAACGCGGTGC
>CAVDHG010000055.1:0-10855 GCA_963608725.1 Agathobacter rectalis
GCGGAGAGAGGGGAAACGCGGTTGCGTGCCACTTTTTGGCAGGATGTGGCACGGTTGGGGGTAGGGGGGTGGCACGGTCGTGGCATGGTCAGGGGCGGAAGGGCAGAGTTTCGGGTTTTGGGGGAGTTTGGCACGCCGGTTGCAATGGGAGGCGTACAAGCGGTAACCCCGCAGAGAAAGGAAGAGGCTTATGAGCAAGATTCTAGGAATTGACTTGGGCACGACGAATTCGTGCATGGCAGTCATGGAAGGGGGCGAAGCACGCGTTCTGGAGAATGCGGAAGGACAGCGGACGACGCCTTCGATTGTTGCCTTTACGGCGAACGGTGAGCGGTTGGTGGGGCTTCCTGCCAAGCGTCAGGCGGTCATGAACCCGAAGGGGACGATTTACTCCGTTAAGCGTTTCATGGGGCGCAAGTTCGATGAGATGCAGAAGGAAATCGCGATGGTGCCCTATGAGGTCGTGCGTGCGGCGAATGGGGACGCAGCGATCAAGGTGGGCGATAAGACCTACTCCCCGCCCGAAATCTCCGCTATGATCCTCGCCAAGCTGAAAGCCGATGCCGAGATGCGGTTGGGCGAAGCGGTTACGCAGGCGATCATCACGGTGCCGGCGTACTTCAACGACTCGCAACGTCAGGCAACCAAGGATGCCGGCAAGATCGCCGGGTTGGAAGTGCTCCGCATTATCAATGAGCCGACGGCGGCTTCGCTGGCGTATGGCTTGGATAAGAAGAAAGACGAGAAGATCGCGGTCTACGACTTCGGTGGCGGAACGTTCGATATCTCCGTGCTGGACATTGGCGATGGCGTCTTCGAAGTGAAGGCGACGAACGGCGATACCCAGCTCGGTGGCGACGACATCGACCAAGCGGTTATGGCGTGGCTCTTCGAGGAGTTTAAGAATCAGACGGGGATTGACCTCTCCAAGGATACGCAGGCAATCCAGCGTATCAAGGAAGCGGCTGAAAAGGCGAAGATTGAGTTGTCCTCTGCTCAGACGAGCGATATCAACCTCCCCTTCATCACGATGGACGCGACGGGACCCAAGCACCTCAACGTGCAGCTTTCCCGCGCTAAATTGGAACAGCTCGCCGACCGTTTGGTGGAGCGCACCGTGGAGCCTTGCCGGAAGTGCATGAGCGACGCGGAGGTCTCCTCGGTTGACGAAGTGGTGCTGGTGGGCGGTCAGACCCGTATGCCCCGCCTGCAAGAGAAGGCGAAGGAGATCTTCGGTAAGGAACCGCATAAGGGCGTGAACCCCGATGAAGTGGTCGCGATGGGTGCTGCCATTCAGGGCGGTATTCTGAAGGGCGATGTGAAGGACGTGCTCCTCCTGGACGTTACGCCCCTGACGCTCTCTATCGAAACGCTCGGTGGCGTGGCAACGCCCTTGATCGACCGCAACACGACGATCCCCTGCAAGAAGTCGGAAGTCTTCTCGACCGCCGTCGACAACCAGCCCGGCGTAGAGATCAAGATCTTCCAGGGCGAGCGCAAGATGGCAGCCGACAATAAGCTCCTCGGGCGGTTCAACCTGGAGGGCATTGCGCCGGCACCGCGTGGCGTCCCGCAGATCGAGGTAACGTTCGACATCGACCCCAACGGCATCCTTAACGTAACGGCTAAGGACAAGGGGACGGGCAAGGAGCAGAAGATTACCATCACCGCTTCTTCCGGTCTCTCCAAGGACGAAATCGAGAAGATGCGCCAGGACGCCGAGCGTTACGCTAAGGAGGATGAAGAGCGCAAGAACGCCGTTGAGAGCCGGAACCAAGCCGAGCAGATGGCGTATCAGGCGGAGAAGATGCTCAAGGATAACGGCGACAAGATTCCCGCCGAGACCAAGAGCAAAGTGGAGAACGCCGTCAACGCGCTGAAGGAGGCGTTGAAGGGCACGGACACTGCCGCCATCAAGGCGAAACAGGATGCGCTCGTTCAGGAACTGCAAGCCGCAGGCTCGGCGTTGTATCAACAGCCGGGCGCAGGGACGCCGCCCCCCGGAGCGGAAGCCGCCGGTGCGCAGAACCCCGAAGGCGAATCGAAGAAGTCGGGCGATGACGTCGTCGACGCCGACTTCAAGATGAACTAAACCCAGCGTGCGGTGGCTCCCGGGTGGGAGCTACCGCGCTACAACCCATTTTCAAGAAGAAAGGAAGACATCATGGCAACATCGAAACCCAATATCCGCCCGCTCGGCGACCGCGTGCTCGTCCAGCCCAAGGAGGAAAAAGAAGTTACGCGTGGCGGGATTATCATCCCCGATACCGCCAAGGAGAAGCCCATGGAGGGGAAGGTCATCGCCGTTGGCGTTAAGCGCGACAAGGACGGCAAGGAAATGCCCTTTGACGTCAAGCCCGGAGACACGGTTCTCCTGCCGAAGTACGGTGGCACGGAAGTCAAGCTGGGCGAGACCACGTATCAGATTGTCCGCTCCGAGGACCTGCTCGGAATCATCGGCTAACTCGGCATCATCAGCCAGAAAGGATTGAAGACTATGTCAGCGAAACAAATGAAGTACGAAGGAGACGCCCGTCAGGCGATTCTCAATGGCGTGAGCAAGCTTGCTAAAGCTGTCGCCACCACGCTCGGACCCTCCGGGCGCAACGTGATTATCGACAAGAAGTTCGGTTCGCCGCAGATTACCAAGGACGGCGTAACCGTGGCGAAGGAAGTTGAGCTTCCCGATCCCTTCGAGAACATGGGCGCGCAGATGGTGCGCGAAGTGGCGTCGAAGACCAACGACGTTGCCGGCGACGGCACCACCACCGCCACCATCTTGGGCGAAGCGATCTATCGCGAAGGCTTGAAGAACGTTACTGCCGGCGCGAACCCGCAGGCGGTCAAGCGCGGTATCGATAAGGCTGCAGCCGCTGCGGTTGCCGCGATCGCCAAGCTCTCCAAGAAGGTCTCGACCTCCGACGAGATCGCGCAGGTGGCGACCATCTCCGCCAATGGCGACACCGAGATCGGCTCCATCATCGCCGATGCCATGGACAAGGTTGGCAAAGACGGCACCATCACCGTCGAAGACGGCAAGACCACCGAGACCACCTCGGACGTCGTGGAGGGAATGCAGTTCGACAAGGGCTATTTGAGCCCCTACTTCGTTACTGCCGCCGAGAGCATGGAGTGCGTGCTCGACAATCCCTACATCCTGATCTACGAGAAGAAGATCTCCAATCTCAACGACATGCTCCCGCTGTTGCAGGGCGTCGCGAAGAGTGGGCGTCCGCTCCTGATTATCGCTGAGGATGTTGAGGGCGAGGCTCTGGCAACGCTCGTGGTGAACAAGCTGCGTGGCACGCTTCAGATCTGCGCCGTCAAGGCTCCCGGATTCGGCGACCGGCGCAAAGAGATGCTCAAGGACATTGCCATCCTCACCGGCGGGCAGGTGATTTCCGAAGACCTCGGCATCAAGTTGGAGTCGGTGAAGGTCGAGCAGCTCGGTAAAGCCAAGCGCGTTACCGTCGACAAAGAGAACACCACCATCGTGGAAGGCTCCGGAAAGACCTCCGCGATCCAGGGGCGCGTGGCAGAGATCAAGCATCAGATCGAAACCACGACCTCGGACTACGACCGTGAGAAGCTCCAGGAGCGTCTCGCCAAGCTGGCAGGTGGCGTGGCAGTCATTAAGGTTGGCGCGCAGACGGAAGCGGCGATGAAGGAGAAGAAGGATCGCGTGGATGACGCGCTCCATGCAACGCGTGCTGCCGTTGAAGAGGGCATCGTCGCCGGTGGTGGCGTGGCATTGATTCGGTGCCAAGGTGCCGTCGAGAAGTGCGCAGCCACGCTCGAAGGTGATGAGAAGATCGGCGCCGAGATTCTCGGTCGCGCCATGGAGGCTCCTCTGCGCCAGTTGGTGCAGAATGCCGGGCTCGAAGCCGCGCTCATCGTCGAGAAGGTGAAGGGCGCGAAGGGCAACACGGGTTACGACGTAGCCACGGGTTCCTTCGTGGACTTGGTGAAGGCGGGCATTCTGGATCCTGCGAAGGTTACGCGCTCTGCCTTGCAGAACGCTGCCTCAATCGCCGGGCTCCTGCTCACCACCGAGTGCATGGTTACCGAGATTCCTGAGCCCAAGACCCCTGCGCCGGCAATGCCCGACGGTGGCATGGGCGGGATGATGTAAGCCTCTCCTTAAGCTATACGCAAAAAGCCCGCGCCCCGGAAGACCGGAGCGCGGGCTTTTTTGTATCATGTACTCCACGTTTGAAAGGAAGAAGGTAAAGATGACTTGGGGCATATTGGGCGCACTGGATCGCGAGGTGGCACTTCTGCGTGAGCGGATGCGCGTGGCGCGAATAGAAGAGGCTCTTGGGACGGAGTTCCTCTTCGGCGAACTTTGCGGGAAGCAGGTGGTGGTGGCGTGTTGCGGGATTGGCAAGGTGAATGCCGCAGCGTGTGCCACGTGGATGCTCTTTGTCGCAGGGTGTGATTGCCTCGTGAATGTCGGGATCGCTGGAGCGGTCGGCAAGGGTCTGCGCACGCTTGACGTGGTGCTCTCGCGTGAGACGTGCTTCCATGATCAGGACGCCGTGATGCTCAAGTACTTCCCGAAGCAACGGTTCTTCAGCGGAGATGCGGGGCTTTTGGCATTGGCGCGGAAGGCGTGTGCCACGCCCGGCGTCTTGCAGGGGGCGTTCCGTGATGGGCGGATTGCTTCGGGCGATCGGTTTGTCTGCACCAAAGCCGAGCGCGATCGGATTGTTGCCGAGTGTGCGCCGGACTGCGTGGAGATGGAGGGCGCAGCCATTGCGCATGTGGCGTTCGCCTCGGGGAAGCCTGCGCTGATAATCCGCACGATGAGCGACTGCGCCGACGATTCCGCGCATGAGACCTACGATGACTTCATCGATCGCGCCGCCGAACAATCTGCTCGGATTCTCCTTGCCATGCTTGAAGCGGAGAAGGAATAATGCACACGGGGCTCTTCTGGGTTTTGTGTGGCGCGCTGGTGTTCGTGGCGTGGGGCTTGGCATGTTGCCTTGAGCCACAGAAAACGCCTTCGCATGAGTCGATTTGGGAACGCGTGGCGAGCACGTTCTCGGGCGAAATGCCCTCTTCGGAAATTCGAGCCTCGGTCGACGCCACGTTGGGCGTGAACTTAACAGCCGAGGACGTCCAGGCGTGGAAGCGGTTGGTCTCATCCGGGGAGTCCGGTTCGGAGGCTCTGCGGATTGTCGCGACGTATCGGCGAGCACAAGGCGGGAGGAAGTAGATGAAGGCGTTTCTGCGTAAAGGGCTGGTGGTGCTCCTGTTTCTCTGTGGTGGGTTCGCAATGGCACAGACGGAGGGCCCGAGCGTCTACACCTTCGCGCACCCCGAGGCGAAGAAGACCTGGCGAGAGGGTTTGCCGGAGGATTGCCGTGCGGTGTCCCCGACGTGCGTCTATAGTGCGAAGGCGAAGACGGTCTATCTCCTCGCTGAGCTGTCCGGTCTTGGGAAGGGTTACGAGGTTGAGTTCTTTCTCTTAGGAGCCTTGAGCGACCGCGCCTACGAGGGCTTGGCGATGGCATGGGATTCGCCTTCGGTGGTCTCTCGCGCCGTTAACGCTCTTGGCGTGCCTGAGGGGCGTCAGTCCGACCTCTTGCGCGGACTCACCATGGCGCAGGGCGAACGCTTCACGGTGTCGCTGAAAGAGCTTCCGCCCGATGCGCCCTTCCAGCCGTTGGGATTCTTTATTGACGACAATTGCTCTACGCCGGAGCAGGCTCTCTACGCTCGCGGCTTCCCTTATATCGGCTCGCGAGAGGCGGACAACGTTATGCCCGCTGCCATCATCGCGGCTTACTCGGAGGGGAACCCCGTCTTCGGTCTGCCCTTTGCTGCGCCCAAGAGCGCGGTATACGGTTCGTTCCGTGCGGCGCGGGACATGACGCGAGGGACGCCTGTAGTGGTGGCACTCAAGTGGGAGCAACTTCCCAACAACCTCCCGCGAGTCTTCCGCAAGCAAGTTACGGTTGACGCGCAAGCCGTCGCACATCCCGAAGCCTTCATCGACACGTTGCGGACGCTGTGCGAGGATCCTCGCGATGTCTTCCTCTCCGTCCGCTTCGCGCCTGACCTCCCATTGAGCGCGTGCGTGCCATTGGCGCGACTGCTGGTTACTCTTGAGGCGAAGGGTGGCTTTACGCTGGACGCTCCCGAGCGCGGGCAACTCTCCGTTCGCGCCTTCCTGCCGGACGCCAAGTGGAACGAGCGCGACAAACGCCTCTTCCAACCCTGGGAGGTCGAGCTTACCCGAACCGAGAAGGGCGTCGAGGGCACGCTCTGCCAGATTCTGGAGGATTGGTCGGGGGAGGGGATGGAGCCTGCCCTCACGCGGAAGTGCTACCCGGGCGTAACGCCTCAGACGATTCGCGACGTGATGCGCCAGGTGGACGCCAACGCCGGGAAGGTCTACGTGGTCTTCTTCTACGCTACGCCGGAGGTTACGGTCGGCGATTGCGCGCCCTTCGCCGAAGCCTTACGCAAATCCTGCCCCACGCAGTGGATCTTCACTTCCGTGGCAACCAAGCCCGAAAAAGGAACCGCGCCCGAGAGCACCCCGAGCGCGGACAAGGCAACGCCTCCTGCAACGCTTCCTTAATAAAGGGCGAGCATCTCCCGATACTTCGGCAAGGGCCAACGCGCATCGCTGACGACTTTCTCCAATTCGTCAACCTGCGTGCGGAGTTCCGCCATCGCTTTCAGGATAGCCTTCGACTCGCCGCCCAACGCCTTTTCAAGCTTCTCGCACGCGCCGTCCAGCGCATCGCATCCTTCGCCCAAGAGCCGGATCGCCTTGGCGAGCGTCTGCGTCCCCGCCTTGGCGTCCACCTCCCGCAACTCGCGCAACGTCCGCGCCAGGGCGCGAAGTTCATCAGTTACGGCTGGCTGAATCATCCCGCGAGCCATCTCAAGCGCGACCTTCCCCTCCAGCCGGACGCGCCGGTCGTACTCAGCCAGGAAGACGTCGTGCCGCGAATGCAACTCCGTGGGGAGCAAGACGCCGTAACTTTCGAAAAGCTCCAGACTTTCGGGCACCACCTGACGCGCCAACGCCTCCGGCGTGGTGCTCAAGTTCGGCAATCCGCGCCGAGCCGCCTCGCGCTTCCACTCTTCCGAGTAGCCATCGCCATTGAAGATCACCCGCTCGTGGTCTTTGATAACGGCGCGGAGGATTTTCTCGAGTCCTTCATGGAACCGACGCTTCGGGAGCTTGGCAATGGCGGAGGCGATCACCTCCATCGACTCTGCCACAATCGTGTTTAGCACCATGCACACGCCCGAGCAGTTTTGCGAAGAGCCCGGAGCGCGGAACTCAAACTTGTTGCCCGTGAAGGCGAAGGGCGACGTCCGGTTGCGGTCGGTCGTATCCCGCGGAATCGGGGGCAACGTGTCCACGCCGATCCGGAGCTTCGCCTTGTGCCCCGCCGTCTTGTCCGCGCTCGCCGAGCCTTGCTCGATGCGCTCGATAACGTCCATGAGGTCATCGCCCAGAAAGATGGAGATAATCGCCGGCGGAGCTTCCAACGCTCCTAAGCGGTAATCGTTCCCCAGCGACGCCGTCGCTGCACGCAGAATATCGGCGTGCAGGTCTATCGCACGAATCACCGAAGCGAGCACCGCGAGGAAGATCGCATTCTCCTGCGGATTCTTGCCGGGCTCTAAGAGATTCTTCCCGTTATACGCCACCGACCAGTTATTATGCTTGCCCGACCCGTTAACGCCCGCGAAGGGCTTCTCGTGCAGGAGGCACACCAGCCCATGACGGTCGGCGACATTCCGCAGCGTCTCCATGATGAGCATATTGTGGTCTACGGCAAGATTCAGCTCCTCGTACATTGGCGCCATCTCGAACTGCGCCGGAGCCGTCTCGTTGTGCCTCGTCTTGGCGGGGATGCCCAGCCTCCACAGCTCCCGCTCAACGTCCTCCATGAACGCGAGCACGCGGGGCTTGATGGAGCCGAAGTAGTGATCCTCCAACTGTTGATTCTTCGCCGGCGGTGCGCCAAAGAGCGTGCGCCCGCATTGGATAAGGTCGGGGCGTTTCAACCAGTGCGCCTTATCGATGAGGAAATACTCCTGCTCTGCGCCGAGGGTAATCGTGGTGTGCCCCTCCGGTTCGCCGAAACACGCCATCAGCTTGCGGACGGCGCGATCCATCGCCTGCATGGAGCGCAGGAGCGGGGTCTTCTTGTCGAGCACTTCCCCGGTGTAGGAGCAGAAGACGGTGGGGATGCAGAGTGTGGCACCATTGGCATGACGCTTGATGAACACGGGGCTGGTAACGTCCCACGCCGTGTAACCCCGCGCCTCAAAGGTGCACCGCAGCCCGCCCGATGGAAAACTCGACGCGTCCGGCTCGCCCATGATGAGATTCTTCCCCGAGAAGCGCGCAATCGTCTCTGCCATTCCCACCGGCTCGAAGAAGGCGTCATGCTTTTCTGCCGTGCTCCCGGTGAGCGGTTGGAACCAGTGCGTAAAATGCGTCGCTCCCCGCGCCATGCCCCACTGCTTGAGCGCGTGCGCCACTTCGTTGGCGATGGAGGGGTCGAGCGGTGCACGGTCGTTCATCGTGTGCAGGAGAGCTTCAACGGTGTCCTTCGCCAAATACTCGCGCATGGCTTTTTCGTTGAAGACGTCGGAGCCGTAGGCAATGTCTGGGGTTGTGTGGGTCATGGGCTTCTCCTCTACTTAGGGGATGATGAAAGGGGGGACAACTCAGGCTTTGCGAACCAAACGCGCATAAGCAGCGTTAATGGCGGAGAGTCGCTCCGAAGCTTGCTTGAGCATGGCGTCGGGCAGACCCTGCGCCTGCAGGCGGTCGGGATGCAGAGCCTTAACCTTTTCGCGATACGCCTTCTTAATCTCGGCATCCGTTGCCGTGGCAGGGAGCCCGAGAAGCGACAAATCTTCCGTCCGCGAATGGAGCGTTTCGCTCCTCGCTCTTCCGCTTCCCTGAGAATACGAACCGCCCGAGGGGCGCGTCCGCGAAAAGGAGGCGAAGAGATACTCCACGAACCCCGGAGGCAACCCAAACTGCCGAGCCGCCACGCGCAAGAGATACGCTTCGTCCGACGATATCTGCCCATCGGCATACGCCACGCGCACCAGGAATTGGAAGGTGAGCACGCGCATTTCCATATCGTGGCAGTTGTCCGCGAAGTTTTGCGCCAGCTCCCAGAAGGGCTCCGTGCCGTGCTTTGCGTGCGTGAAGACCTCCTGCGCGAACCGCCGTTCCTCGTCGGAGAGCTCCAGCTCGCGGAAGATCCGCTCAACGCCTGAGATCTCCTCCTCCGTAACGCGTCCATCGCTCTTGGCAATCCGCGCCAGAAGGGGCATGAGGAATTCGAGATACTTCTTGCGCGTGGCGGTGCGCTGGCTTGGCGAACTCTGCGCGAACCCTTCCGAGGAGAAGAGCACGTGCCACACGCCCCGGAAGAGTCTCAAGAGGAAATTGAAGACGAAGAGACAGAGGAGGAAGTAGAAGAAGGAAGCAAGGCACCCCATGGCTAACCCTTCACTGCTGCCGCGAGGCGTTGATTGGCGTCGAACGCTTCCAGTTGCGCGAAGAGTTCGTCAAGCTCCCCTTCCATAATCCTATCCAGCGAATAGAGCGTGAGGTTGATGCGGTGGTCGGTCATCCGGTTCTGCGGGAAGTTGTAGGTGCGAATCCGTTGCGAGCGGTCGCCACTGCCACGCAGGGTCATCCGCTCGGCTCCTGCCTTCGCCTCCTCCTCACTGCGCCGCATGTCGAGAATGCGCGCCTTCAAGACTGCCAACGCCTTCTCTTTGTTCCGGTGCTGACTGCGCTCGTCCTGGCACTGCGCCACCAACCCCGTGGGCAGGTGCGTAATGCGAATCGCCGAGTAGGTGGTGTTGACGCCTTGACCGCCGTGCCCGCCCGCGCAAAAGATGTCCACGCGCAGCTCGCTCTCGGGGATGTCAATATCGTCTTCCTCGTCCGCCTCGGGCAACACAATAACCGTCGCTGCCGAGGTGTGAATCCGCCCTTGCGCCTCCGTTGCCGGGACGCGTTGGACGCGGTGCCCGCCACTCTCAAAGCGGAAGCGACCGTACGGTTTCTCGCCCTCCGCGATGCGGAAGACCACTTCCTTGTAGCCTCCCAACTCGCTGGGCGAGGAATCCATCACCGAGACCGCGTAGCCATGCGCTTCGCAATAGCGCGTATACATTCTAAAGAGGTCGCCGGCGAAGAGTGCCGCCTCTTCCCCACCTGTCCCGGCGCGGATTTCAACCATTGCCGGGCGGTCATCGAGCGGGTCTTCGGGCAGGAGCGCATGGGAGAGCTTGGCTTCCGCTTCCGGCAAAGCCTGCTCGGCGCGGGCGATCTCTTCCTGCGCCATCTCCGCCATCTCGGGGTCGCTCAACATCTGGCGCGCTTCTTCCAACGCCGTTTGCAGGGAGAAGAAGTCCTCCGCCGCTTGCACGATGCGCTTGACTTGCGCGTGCTCGCGCAGGACGTCGCGATAACGCTTCCGATCTGCCGCCACTGCCGGGTCAGCCATCTGCGCCTCAAGCTCTTCGAGCCGAGCGACACGTGCCTGGATTTGTGAGCGGTCAATCATCGCGTGGGGTCTACCTTGACTAAAAACGTAACAAAAAGCCGACGCGGCGCAAGGGGCGCCGGTCGGCTTCTCTTGTGAGGGAAACGTCCGGCTTACTTCTTGCCGTAACGCTGCATGAACTTATCAATGCGCCCTTCGGTGTCCATCACGGTCTTCTTGCCGGTGTAGTAGGGGTGGCAAGCCGAGCAGACGTTGCAAGTCATTTCCTTCTTCGTGGAGCGCGTCTTGATAACGTTCCCGCAGGCACACGTAATCGTGGCGTCCTCATACTTCGGATG
>CAVDHG010000056.1:0-10734 GCA_963608725.1 Agathobacter rectalis
CCGCACCGCGATCGGGTCAAACGCGGTGCGGAGAGACCCCAAACTCGGTTGCGGGGGGTGTTAGGAACTGGGCACAAAAAAAGCGCACCCGGAGCGATTTTTCATCATTCCGGGTGCGCGTTTTAACGTTTGGGGGTTAGTGCCCTACTCTTTGAACCACCCGAGAGCCTCCCTTAAGCTCTCCAAGGCTTTATCCAAGCGTTCGGCGGAGAGTTCTTTCATGGGGCACTTCATCTGGAGGCAGAGGGAGGAGCCTCCGGAGCCGAAATCCTTGGAAACGAGCGTGATGCCCGCGAGCCAATCGGCGAGGGAAAAGAGCGATTCGGCATCCTCAACCGTCTGAATGGGAGGCAGGGAGAGGGGGAAGGAGAGGGCGCACTGTGCGCCACCTTGGGAGAGCATGGGGTCATCCACCCATTCCAGGACGCCCTCGCCCCACTCCGGATGGGAGAAGACGCAAAAGGTATAGTCCAAGGCTCCGGGGGCGATATCGAAGGCGCACTGATGGCGCGTGAGCCAATCCTCGCAGATCGCCCGCGCCTTGGCGAGTTCAGATTCAGTCATGGGCGGTTACTCCTTCGGAAAGGACGGGGAGGATTGCCTTGCGCAAGTATTCATCGAGGTCGAAGAGGGCAAAGCCCCGGCATTTAGCTCGGCGGGCAATCTCCACCTGCCGGATCACGCCAATGGGGTCGAGCCTGCTCTCCGAAGCGGTTACGCCGATCCCGCAGATGATTTTACTTGCGAGGCGCGGGTCGGCAGTCTGGGTGCCGAGCCAATCTTGCAGGGCAGCTTCGTCTTCCGTGTAATTCATGGGCAGAGCCGCATCCACCAGCCCTATCCGGAGCCAGGAGAGCCAGTCTTGCCCCACATTATCCACGCAGGCGGGATATTTGCCAAAGACCGCCACGCTGAGCACCTTCCCCGGTGCCTTCTCTTTCAGGTAGGTGCGGACATCCTGCACGGCTTGGGTAACACTTGAAGTGCGCCAGCGGATGAAGGCTTGGCGGTTGGCTCCCTTGGGACTCGTTACGCACGCGGACCAATTGGAGACCTTGCCCACCTCGCGCTCAAAACGCGCCCGAATGCGCGGACCCACCGATTGAGGCAAATCCGGGAAGCGGATGAAGTCGAGGTGAATGCCATCTACCGCATAGCGGGTGGCAAGCTCGCGGACAATCGCGAGGAGGTGGGCGCGAACCTCCGGATTGGAGGGGTCGAGCCACGTGGTTTCCGCGCCCTTGGCGTCTTGCAGCGTCCAGCCCCGCTTCCGAAAGCGGGAGACGACGTCTTGCGAGGCGGCACGCTCCAAGGAAAACGCCAGCACCCACGCGTGGAGGCGGATGCCGTGGCGTCGGCACGCAGAGAGTGCCTGGGTAAGCTGATCCTCCGCGCCCCGCTGGGGCAAGACGCTCGAAGGGTAGAGGGCAAAACCGGCTCCGGCAACGTTGAGATAGAGATCGGTGATGCCGTGGGCAGAAAGCACCTTAGCCGTGCGCTCCCAATCGCCGGGAAAGAGTCCCTGCCCGGAGTGATCCCACACGCCACAGACTTCGCCCGTGCGCGGGGGGCAGGTCTTGCCAAAGGTGCGGGCAACGGCGTCGGCGAGGTCGCTCGCCGCCTGATAAGCTTCGGGCGAATCTTGCGAGGCGAGCTTCTCGGCATTCTTTGCCATGCGCCGAAGGGAGACGAGGGCGTTTATAACGGCTTGACGGCGGGGCGAAGAGCGCGGAAGCCGGCGCACCCGCGCTTCGAGCGTGCCATCATTTAAGGGGGAAACGGCTTTCGAGCGCAGGAGATGACGCGAGGCGGTGCTCCAGGTGCCGGGGACGCAGGAAGCGGCAAAGGCAAGGAGGAGGCGTTGCTTGGCTTGCTCATCGCCATCGCCCGTTAAAACGTGGGTCATCCAGTAGGAGCCTGAAGCGGTCTTCCACCAAGCGACCTCGGTCGGCTTTCCGGCGCGGTTGTGCCACCTCGCCATCGGGAGGGTGTCCTTCCGCGCCGGGCTCATGGTAACGATTGTGGAGCTGGTTTGCAGAATAGACGTGGGCGCACCCTTGGGGCGGTTGGTTCCCAGCACCATCCGGCTCCACGCGCCCGAGCTGTCGCGCCGGTACGCGCCGAGTTTGAGACCGAAGCGCGAGGCAAGAGCCTCGGAGCCGGAGTAGCAGACCACGAAGCGCGTGCCCTCCTTCAGCCGGGCGTCGACAGCGCGGATCACCTCGGCTGGAGGCGAGTAGACATCCACCAAAACGATGAGTTTATGCCCCTGCGCAGAGGCGAGGGCAGAATCGGGAATGAAATCGACCGCGATGCCCGCTTGCGTATACCACCGGCGCACGTGGGAAGCGAGCGACTTGGCGTAGCGTTGCTCAGAAGCCGGCACCGAACGCTCCGCGTAGACCACGGCGATCGGGGAAGCGTGCAGCAGGCAGGAAAAGAGGAGGAAAAAGAGGAGAAGAAGGGAGCGCAAAAGCGTTACGCCTTATCGCGGTAGATGATGCGCCCCTTAGTCAGGTCGTAGGGGGAGATCTCAAGGGTGACTTTATCGCCCGTTACAATCTTGATGAAGAACTTGCGCATCTTGCCGGAGATGTGCGCCAAGACTTCGTGTCCATTCTCCAAGCGCACGCGATACATCGTGGCGGGCAAGACCTTGACCACTACGCCATTCACCTTGATTGCATCATCACTCGCCATAAACGTTCCTTTGTTCCTTCGTCATGAGATAGCGCATAGGATAGCACGCTCGCCGGCACTCAGCAAGCCGAGGGGGTGAGAGGCGCGGGCGCAGAGGTTAGAGTGCGCAGAATATCAGAGGCAAGAAGGAGCCCGGCAGCTGCCGTAACAGGCATATAGGAGCCGAGCACGCCCCCCTCCCCCATCGCCCGCGCTTGCTCTTGCGACCACACGCACCGGATGCCGCGGGTAATTCCCTGCGCCCGGAGCCTTTGGCGCACCACGCGAGCGAGGGGGCAAACGGCAGTTTTCGAGAGATCGGTCAGGCGCAGTTGGGTCGGGTCGAGCTTTCGCGCCGCCCCCATGGAGGACCACGAGCGCAGTCCTAAGCGGTGCGCCGAAGCCAAAAGCGCGACTTTCGCCGGGACGTCGTCGATGGCATCGACCACGATATCCGGCTGGACGGCTTCGAGAAGCTCCAAGGCGTTATCGGGGGAGACGAAACGCACTTGCGCCTCGCAAGCGCAGGTGGGCGCGATGTCCGCGAGGCGGGCTAAAGTGGCGGAGGCTTTGGGTTGCCCCACGAGGGATTGGGCAGAGAAGGGCTGGCGATTGAGGTTGGAGGCTTCAAAGGCATCGCCATCCACGAGCGTGAGGCGTCCTATCCCGCTCCGGGCGAGGGCTTCCGTGCACGCTCCCCCCACCGCGCCCAAGCCCACCACTAAAATATGCACAGCACGGAGGCTCGCGAGAGCCTCCGTGCCGAAGAGTGCCTCCACGCGCAGGAGCGTTTGAGGCGTTTCCATGGGTTACTGGAGCGTTGCGCCGGTGGAGGCGTTGCCCACCAGCTTGGCGTAACGGCGGAGCCAGCCGGTTGCCTCGTGCGGTTGCCAGGGTTTGGCATTGGCGCGACGCTCGGCAAGCTCGGCATCGGAGAGCTTCACCTCAAGGAGGTTATGGGGGATATCGATGTGGATGGTGTCGCCATCCTGCACCAAGCCGATCTCACCGCCCTCGGCAGCTTCCGGAGAGACGTGCCCAATGCACGCGCCGTGGGTTGCCCCGGAGAAGCGACCATCGGTGATGAGAGCGACGCTCTCGCCCAGCCCCGCGCCAATGATGTATGCCGTGGGGGCGAGCATCTCCTGCATTCCGGGGCCGCCCTTAGGACCTTCCCCGCGGATAACCACCACGTGCCCGGCTTTGACCTTGCCCGCGAGGATGCCATCGCACGCCTCTTCCTGGGAGTTGAAGCAAATCGCCTTACCCGTGAAGGTGAGCATGGAGGCGTAGACGCCCGCACGCTTGACGATCGCGCCCTGCCGGGCGAGGTTGCCATGGAGCACGGAGAGCCCGCCATCCTGCGAGTAGGCGTTGGAGAAGGGGCGAATCACATCGTCATCCTTCACGCTCGCGGCGGCGGCGATTTCGCCAAGGGTCTTCCCGCTCACGGTGCGCTTGGAGAGATCTATCAGCCCCTCGCGCTCGCTGAGGCGGTGGAGGATGCCCGAGATGCCCCCGGCGCGATCGACATCCGTCATATGGTAAGCGCAGCTGGGAGCCACCTTGCAGAGGTGGGGCGTGCGCTTGGAGATGGCGTCGATGCGGCGCAGATCGTAATCAATGCCCGCCTCGCGAGCGAAGGCGAGGGTGTGGAGGACGGTGTTGGAGGAGCCGCCCATTGCCATGTCCAGCGCGAAGGCGTTGTCAATCGCGGTGCGGTCGACGATGTCGCGAGGGAGGGGGGAATTGGCTTTCGCCATCTCCACGATGCGCCGGGCAGCCGCACGCCACAAGTCCACGCGCCGAGGGTCGACGGCGGGGATGGTGCCATTGCCGGGGAGGGCAAGCCCGAGCACCTCGCAGAGGCAGTTCATAGAGTTAGCAGTGAACATCCCCGAGCAGGAACCGCAGCCGGGGCAGGAGGTCTCCTCAATCGCCTGGAGTTGCTCCTCGGTAATCTTGCCATTCTTGTATTCGGCTACGGCTTCGAAGACGGTGTTGAGGTCGGAATCCTTGCCGGTTATCGGGTGCTTGCCCGGGAGCATGGGGCCGCCGGAAGCGAAGATGGTGGGGATGTTGACGCGCAGGGCAGCGAGGATCATGCCCGGGACGATCTTGTCGCAGTTCGGGATGCAGATGACGCCGTCGAAGCAATGCGCCCGGAGCATGGTCTCGACCGAATCGGCGATGAGTTCGCGACTGGGCAAGCTCATCTTCATGCCCTGGTGCCCCATGGCGATACCGTCGCAGACGGCAATCGTGTCGAATTCAAAGGGGACGCCTCCGGCGGCGCGGATCTCTTCCTTGATGAGGTCGTTCACCTCCCGGAGATGGCAGTGCCCGGGGACAATATCGGTGTAGGACGAGCAGACCGCGATGAAGGGCTTGCCCATGTCTGCACGCTTCACACCCGTTGCCAGCAAAAGCGAACGGTGCGGGGCGCGTTGGTAACCACTCTTAATGCTATCACTATACATAATCCGAACTCCTTCTAAGGTGTTGAGGACAACGTCCTCTAGTGTATCATATCCTCCACCCCCGGTAAAGGAATCGGGGCTTGGAGCGCGCAGCCCCCAAGCCCCGAAACGTGCGCACCCGCGCTCAAACGTTTAGTGCTGGCGATAGGTGGCAGAGACCGCCTCGAAAGAGGTCTTCGCGAAGAAGGAGGCGATGGCAGTGTCGTAGTCCGCCGTGTGGGCGAAAGCCTTCTTCATGAGGTAGAAGCGGGTATCCAGCCCCACGGTGCCCCCCTGAGCGCGGAGCTCGTCCACAAGGCGCGGGTAGTCCTGAGGGTCAGTAACGGAAGCCACGCGCAGATAATTCTTTGCCGAGGCGCGCACCATGCAGGGTCCGCCGATGTCGATATTCGTGCGCGCCTGCTCGGGGGTTACGCCGGGCATTGCCACCGTGTGCTTAAAGGGGTAGAGATTCACCACCACCATATCGATCGGCACGGCGTTTAGGCGGCGGATGTCCGCCTGGTGAGCGTCATTATACGTTTCGGAGAGGATGCCCAGGTAGATCTTGAAGTCTAGCGTCTTGACCAAGCCCCCCTGCATTTCGGGCTGCCCGGTATAGTCGGAGACGGCGACGAGACGGTCTTCTTGACCCGGCTTCAGGAGCGAACGGATTGCCGCGTAGGTGCCACCCGTGGAGTAGAGAGTGAGACATGGGCATGTCTCAAGGAGCGCAGGGACGAAGGAATCCAAGCCAGTCTTATCCGAAACGGAGATTAAGGCATGCCGAATTGGGACGCGAATGTCCACTTCTTGAACAATGTTGAGCATAGTGAAAGCCTCTCTTTCTCTTTGAGCTTAGGGCATCTCGCCCGTAAGCCCGTGGTGGCGACAGTAGTCGATTGCGGATTGAAGCACTTGAAGGTTGGGGGGGACGAGCTTGGGCTTCTTGGCGAAGGAGCGTTCCAGGGCTTCGCGCAGGAGCTGCTCGGGGACGCCGGTCGCTTCCAGCGCAATGAGCGCGCCCAGCATCGCCACGTTCGCCGCCTTGGGAATGCCAGCAGCGGAGGCAATGTCGATCGCCGGGATCTGGACAATGCGCACGCCTTCGGGCAGATCCTCGGGCAGGCGCACGGTGGCATCGATAATCGCCAGCCCCCCACGGCGCACCGTCGGCAGATGTTTCGCGCACGCAGCTTGGTTCATCACCACGAGCAACTCCGGGTGATCGACCGCCGGAGCACCGATGAGGTGAGTGGAGGTTACCACCGTGCAGGCAGCGTCGCCCCCGCGTTGCTCGGGGCCGTAGCTGGGGAGCCAGGTGGTCTCCAGCCCCTGAGCGCGGGCGGCATCCGCCACCACCAGCCCCAAGGAGAGAATGCCCTGACCGCCAAAACCGGTAAACTTGAAGTGCCGCTCCTTGCGGTCGCCAGCCTCAGGGTGCGGATCGTCGGAGCCATCATCGCCAAAGAACTGCGCCAAGGGCACCCACGCCTTAGGCTCCGGGCGCACCGGGGCTTCCGCCGAACGGTCGCGCAAGACGCCTAGCGGGTATTCCGGCTCCATCTTTTCGATGACGAACTGCGCCGCGTCGAGCGGAGTCTTGCCCACGGAGGTCGGGCAGGGAGAGAGGATCTCCACGAAAGCGTAGCCCTTACGGTCGCGCTGAATCTCCAGAGCCTTCCGGATCACGGCTTTCGCCTTCATAATGCGCGGGGTATCCGCCACCGACACGCGAGCGACGTACACCGGGAGCGAAAGCTGATTGATCAGCTCGGCGAGGTGCAGAGGCATGCCGTCGGTCTCGGGGTTGCGCCCGAGTGGGGAGGTGGTGGTCTTTTGCCCGACGAGCGTCGTGGGAGCCATCTGCCCGCCTGTCATGCCGTAGATGGAGTTGTTGACGAAGAAGACCGCCATGTGCTCCCCGCGCCCCGCGGCTTGCAGGGTGTGCCCGAGACCGATCGCTGCGAGGTCGCCATCGCCCTGATAGGAAATGGTAATGGCTTTGTCGCGCAAGCGGCTTATCGCCGTTGCCATCGAGGGGGCCTGACCATGCCCCGCGCTCACGCCACCAACGTCCCAATAGTAATACCCGAAGACGGCGCAACCGATGGGGTTGACAATCACCGTCCTATCCTGCAAGCCCAGCTCCGTATACGCCTCGGAGAGAAGCTTGTGGACAATGCCGTGCCCGCAGCCGGCGCAATAGTGCGTTACCCGGCTCCCCGCGTGCCCGGAACGGTCGAAGGTTGGGAACATGCCCAGGGTTTCGAGCGTTGCCATTAGAGAGCCTCCTTCACCACGTGCACGATGTCTTTCATCGGGATCAGCATCCCGCCCATGCGGTGAATCAGCCCGATCGGACGCTCCGGAAGCGCACCCGCCTTCGCGAGGTGCAAGATCACATCGTCTCGGAACTGCCCCGCGCTCATTTCAACCGTCCAGAGCTTCTTCCCTACGAGGGGCTTCAGAGCCTCCACCGGGAAGGGCGAGAGGGTAATCGGGCGGAAGAGCCCCGCCTTAACGCCCTGCGCTCGAAGCTCATCCACCGCCGAACGCGCCGTGCGTGCGCTTGAGCCGAAAGCCAAGAGCACCGCCTCGGCGTCCTCGCAAAGGTACGTCTCTGCAAGCTGGAAGGCTTTATCCATCCGCGCATACTTCTCTTGCAGGCGGACGTTCATGGCTTCCTGCGCGGGAGCGTCAAGGTAAATCGAGGTGAGCAGGTTGCGCCGCGTCTGCGCCGTGCCCTGCGTCGCCCACGCGCTGGTATCCACCGGCGGAGCTTCGCGCTTGGGCAGGCGCAGAGGCTCCATCATTTGCCCGAGCTGACCATCGGCAAGCACAATCGCGGGCGTGCGGAATTCAAACGCCTTCTCGAAGGCGAGCATCGTGAGGTCGCACATTTCCTGCACGGAGCCGGGAGCCAGCACCACACAGCGGTAGGAGCCGTGCCCCCCGCCGTGCACCACTTGCCCATAGTCCGCCTGCTCGGGGTAGACATTCCCCAAGCCGGGACCCGCACGCATCACATCCACGATCACCGTGGGGATATCCGTTGCCGCCATGTAGGAAATCGCCTCTTGCATGAGGGAAAAGCCAGGGCCCGAAGTTGCCGTTAAAGCCCGGCAGCCGGCAGCCGCCGCGCCGTAGAGCATGTACGCCACAGCGTCCTCGCTCTCGCCCTGCACGAAGATACGCCCCGTGGCAGGGAAGTATTCCGCTGCCTTGTGCGCCACCTCGCTCGCAGGCGTGATGGGGTAACCAAAGTAGCCCTCCGCGCCGGCGTAGAGTGCGCCAATCACCACCGCTTCATTACCCTTTACGAAACGTGTCATTGTGCGCCCCCCTTCGGTGCGTCCGGGCGCACCACGCGGATGGCGTAAGGCTCGGGGCAGTTATAGAAGCAGACCCCGCACCCGACGCACCCCGAGCCGGTGTATGCCACGGACTTGACGCCGTAGCGATTGTAGACATCGGAAATTACCAAGCACCCGCGTGGGCACGCCTTGACGCACCGCCCACAGCTCTTACAGCAGTCGCTCTCAATCGCGGGATACGGCACCTTGAAATTCTCTTCCAACGCGCACTCCTTTCGGTTGCAACCTCCCAACGGATCCCGTGGGAAGCTCGCGTGCTAGACGTCTTTAGACTCTAGCAAAAGTCCCCCCCGGTTCGCAACATCCGCTCCGGGGTAAAGAAACGGCGTTGCCCCTCTGCACAACGCCGGAGAAAAAGCTTCTGTGCCTGCATTTACAGGTCGCCCGTGTCGATCGCGATATCCCCCTGCGTGAGGGAGGGAGCCTTCTTCCCGCAGGTGTTCATGAGCGGCACGTTCTTCATGTCGAAGGCGTAATGCTTGGAGGTCGCCTTGTTCGCACGGTCGGCAATGCCTTCCAAACGCTGACGCTCGGTAAAGGTCAGGCGCGTGGTGGTAAAGAGCGGGAGAAGGGGCAAGCCATCGTCTGCCTTGGCATAGGTCTCCCCGCGCTTTTCCACGAGGAGGATGCCCCCGGTAAGCCCGGCACCCTTGCCGTCGCCACCATTGTCGCCAATCAGAATCTCGATGGGCACGCTCTCATTCGCCCGGAGTTCAAACCAATCGCTGTAAGTCAGGGGCGTATTCTGGAAGCCCCGCATCTTGTGCTTCCCTGCCACCGTGGCATCGGTTTGCACCCACCCGGAGTTAATCGACGTGGGCTTATTGGCGCCGTTGTTCCGGCTCGTCCAGGCGAATTCCAACACCAGCTTCCCATTCACGCGCACCACGAGCACATCGTCGTAGAACCCAGCCAAGCGGTACACGCCGTTCGATTCAGGCTGGAGCTTACCCCGATAGACCGCCACCCAGGGCGAGCCATCCTTAACCTGCTTCTCCACTTTGTAGGTCTTCGGACCCACGAGGGAGCTGACGTAGGGCAAAGCCAAGTGCGAAAGGTAGACGCGCTGGGGCACCACGTTGTACGGCGCGAACGCCTCCTTGCCGAAGTTCTTCTCAATCATGAAGCGGACGTCGGAGTGGAGCAACGCGTCGCGGGAGCCGAAGCCATTCTTGCCGTTCAAGCGCGAGTTGCCCTTGGCGTCACGCGAAAGGTCAACGAACATGCCCACCATGTCCCCCTCCAAGCGCACTCCGCCACCAATGCCACCGCCACCCGAGCCACGCGAAGGCACGCCGGCAAGCTTAACGGTCGCCGGAGTCATCTGCACGGGCGGATTCAGCGTGGGCACATCTGCCGTAACTTCGCCGATCGGGGGCGAAGGCATGTCTGAAATAAAGGCATCAACGAGGTCGGTCTCCACCAACTCCATATTCTCCGGCGGGGGTGGTGGCTCTTCCGGTTCCAAGGGCTCGGACGTCGTCGGCTCAATCACCGTAACGTCCACCGGAGGCTTAGTAACGTCATTCCCGCCGATCGTAATGGAGCACATGACGATACAGACCACGAGGGGAATGGAGACGCCCAGGAGCGGCGCCCACTGCCGTTGCAACTCGCGCATCGCCTCCTTGTACTCCAAGCTGTCGCGAGGCTTCGAAAAGCCCATAAACATATCCCGCAAACGCTGGAAATACGTCCGCTCCTCCTTGTCGAAGAGCTTGAGGACTTCGTCTTTCTCTGCTTCCGGCTTCATAGCAAACCTCCCAAATGCTTACCCCGTAGAATACCCTTTCCCGGAACAAAAAGCAACCCTCCCCCAAAGTCCAATTCTTTACCTATTATATATAGCCCCCTTTTCTTCCCTTTTTACCCCTATCCTCCCCTACCCCCGCAACCGAGTTCGACCTGTCTCCGCACCGCGTTTGACCCAAACGCGAACCGGGCAGACCTTGATCGCGGTGCGGACACCCTACTTTTTGCTCCCTTTTACATTTTTGTAGAAACGCTCTTTCTCCTCCCCCTTGAACCGACTTCCCCCGGTCTCCGCCTCGCGTCTCCCCAAAACTTGACGCAGAGGGAGGGTAAACTTGGTTACGGGAGGGGGAGGGGTTGAACCGACTTTCCCCTCCGTCCGCACCGCGTTTACCCCGATCGCGGTGCGGAGACACCCCAAACTCGGTTCAGAGCCACTTATGAACAGACTTATGAACATTTCCGCA
>CAVDHG010000057.1:0-10724 GCA_963608725.1 Agathobacter rectalis
GAGCGGTTAGGGGGAGAGGGGGTGCAGGGTTGTCGTTATATGGTGGGGGAGACGCCCGGCGGGCGTCGCTTGTGTGTGTCTGGAAGGGGAGAAAGAAAAAGACAGGGGGAACCGCGATCGAGGTGAGGTCGGTTCGCGTTTACCCCAAACGCGGGGCGGAGGGAAGGGGATCGCGGTTGCGGAAGGGGAGACGGAAGAGCCGAGTTTTGGGTGGGGGTGAAGCGAGTTTGGGGGAGGGAGGGGGAGAGACACCTTGAGGAAGGTTCACCAATCCCTCCCGCTTGAACTGAGATTTGGGAAGTGGGGGAGGCGGGGGGAGGGGGGATGTGGTAGAATGGGGGGTTGTTTAGAAGTTCAGAAAGCGAAGGTTGGATTGGTATGAGCACCTCGAAAGCGGATTTCGCAGCATTGTTGGCAGCCGGCGGTTTGGATTATCGGCGGGGTTTCACTCCGGGCGAAGAAGTCAAAGCCCGCGTCATCTCCACCAAGGGGCACTACGTCGTGCTCGACGTTGGCGCAAAAGATGAAGGCGTCATCCCCAAAGAAAGCTTCGTCCTCGACGACGGCACGCTCCGCGCCCAAGAGGGCGAAACACTCAACGTCTGGTTCGTGGGCAAGCAACAGGGTTCGCTCATCTTCACGGCGCAGAACAAGTCGACCGGAAAAGGCGACGCGGCACTGCAACAAGCCTTCGAAACCGGAGCTGCCATCGACGGCACGGTGAAGGCAGAAGTCAAGGGCGGATACGAGGTGGAGATTGGCGGTCAGCGCGCCTTCTGCCCCTACTCGCAGATGGATCTGCACAAGAGTCGCGAGCCGAAGGATTACATCGGCACGCAACAGAGCTTCCTCATCACCGAATACGGCGAGGACGACCGGGGCACCAACCTGCTCGTGTCGCGTCGCGCCCTCCTAGAGCGTGAGAACAAGAGCGCACGCGAAGCCCTCTTCGCCGACTTGTCCGAGGGGCAAACCCGCGAGGGCACCGTTACGCGTCTGATGGATTTCGGCGTCTTCGTTGACCTCGGCGGGGCTGAGGGGTTGATCCCCCTGCGCGAACTCTCCTGGGATCGCCATACCAAGCCCGAGGATCTCGTCAAGCCCGGCGACACGGTGGAAGTGCTGGTGCTCGCCGTTGACCCCGTTACCGAGCGCATCTCCCTCTCGCTGCGTGCGCTCCGCCAGAACCCGTGGGACGCCTTCGCCGCGCAGTACCGCGTGGGCGACACCCTCTCGGCAACGATTACGCGCATCGCCACCTTCGGTGCGTTCGCACAGGTGGCGCCCGGCGTGGAAGGGCTGCTCTCGAATGGTCGACTCGCCGTTCTCGCCAAGGGCGGGAAGCGCATCGGCTCGGCGCATGAAGTCGTCGAAGAGGGGCAGACGCTCCAGGTGCGGATTGAATCCCTGGACGCCACCGAGCACAAGGTCGCGCTCAAACCCGTTACCGCGGAGGACGCCAAGGACGCTCCCGCCGTTGACCCGGATGACGACCCGCGTGCCTGGCTCCAAGCCAACAAAGCGAAAAACGCCCCGCTCAACAATAACCCCTTCGCCGGGCTCTCGCTCTAACGCTCTTCCTCGCCTCACCGCGAGGCTGGGCGCACGATGGCTTCACCCGTCAATCTCTTCTTTACCGCACAGGGGCAGACGGCTCTGCGCTATTGGACGCTGTCGGGGGAGCGACGCGAGCGCGTGGTCTCCCATCCTGCCGCCTTGCTCCTGGAGCCTCCCGACCCGGAAGCGGACGTTGCGCCCGGCGAATTGGAGACGCCCGAGGCGGTGCTCTTTGTTGCCTTCCGCGCCCTGCCCCTTTGCCCGAACGGCGCGTGGAGCTTGAAGGCGGGTGTCTTCTCTCCCTTGTGGGAGCGCACCTTCGCGGGTCTGCTTGCTATGCTCCGTAAGCCCCCGGCAGAACGGTGGTGCGTGCGGGGCGAGCCGGGTTGGTTCCTGCAGTTCGGGTTGCGGTTGGAGGGGACGCCTTCTTACGCGATGGGTGCCTTTGTGCTCCCCTGCGGGAAGCCCGCGGTGCTCACCTTCCGCGCTGAAGATTTGATTGAGCGGTTGCCCCCTTCTATGCCCTTCGCTCGCATGAGCGTGGTCTCGGAAGCTGATGGGTTAGCGGCTCGGCGCGATGAGGGGATGGGGTGGGATACGCGCATTCGCCTGCCCCTCGCGGATCGGGGAGCCGCGTGGATTACGTTGGAGCCGGAAGAGGTTTGAGAATTGGAAAGGGCGCGGGCTTAGACGTCGGCAAAGACGCTGAGATTCCCGCGCACGGCGAAGGCGTAAACTGCGCCGGCAAGCCATCCGCCAAGGTGCGCACCATACGCCGTTGAGAAGGGCAGGAACCACGCTTCGCACGCCATCACCGCCACTGCCACCGGAATCGCCCACCACGCCCGAATCGGCACGGGGATAATCGTCAGCCACAGGGTGGCTCGCGCCCGAGGTGCGAGAAAGGAGACGCACCCGATGCAGGCTGCGATCGCGCCGGACGCCCCCACGCAGATCGCGCCGTCGGGGAGCCGAGGATCCAGCCACAGGCTCGTTAAGAAGCCTACGGCACCTGCCACCGCTCCCCAGAAGAAGAGGCGAATGAACCGCCGAGAGCCGATCACGCCCTCCAGCGCAATCCCGGTTATCAGGAGCGCGAAGACGTTGAGCACCAAGTGCAGGAAGGAGCCGTGGAGGAAGGCGTAGGAGAAGGGTTGCCACAAGGCTCCGGCGCGGAGGAAGGCGGGGTCAAGCCCGAAGATCGCCTGCAACGAGCGCGTGCAGGAAAGGTCTGGGAAACCGAGGGAAGCAAAGGTGAGGGATTGGAGACGCCAGCTCACGCACCCTACGGCGAGCAGAGTCCCGCAGAGCGTCAGCGTGGCAGAAGCGCGAAAAGAGTTAGGGGGCAAGGAGACCTCAGTGCCCGATGTACTGGGTAAGGATCTGCCACTCGAGGAAGAGGAAGGTCGTTACCGCCGCTGCCAACAGGAAGGCAACGATGGCGCACGCTCCGCCGATCCAATCGGTCTTCACCGTGGCGGGGCGGGGCTTGGCTTCAGCAGGGTTGCGCAACCGCGCAGCAATGAAAGGTTTCTCAGCCATGGCTCGTTCTCCTTGGATAGAGATAGTATACCGGGTTGGCGCGAAAAAAGAAAGCGAAAAGATGAGGCGGGCGGTTAGGAGGTGGGGCAGACGTAACGCCCGGTAGGCTTCAGGCGGTGTTTGCGCAGGGCTTGAAGGCGGGCGTAGACCTCGGGATTCGCCGTGCGGGCACGCAGGAGGATACGGACGATCTGGCGTCGGGACAAGTGGAAAGACCGCGCGAGGGTGGTTTGCGTAATGGGGGAGTTGGGGTGATCGGGTTCCGAGCGGTGCGCCCAAGCTTGCAACACCTCGCGATTGCGCGCCGTAAGACCGGGAAAGGCGGTTGAGAGCGCGGAGTCCAACGTCTCGGAACGGGAGGAGAGGGTAGCCAGGCGCGCCGCCTCTTCGCGTTCTCGGCTGGGGGCGTGGCTCCGGCATAGCGGGGAATCCCCGCAGGGATACCGGGATGGAAGAAGCGGGCAGACGGGGCACGCGCTTCGAGCGGAGAGTGCGCCCGCCCATTGGCGGAGATCTGCCGGACTCACCGGGACGCCCAGCGCGGTTGGCACCTCGGGAAGCGCAAGGAGCAGACAGCGCACCTCCGGGCGGGCAGAGAGGGTGTGGAAGACGCGTTGGAGTTCGGACTGCGAACGCGCCCGCAGGAGAAGCACCTCCTGACCCTCCGGAGCGCAGGGGCAAGCGAGGGCAGAGAGGGCGGGGCGTTGCGGACGCGGAGAGGTTGGGTTATGGATAAGGTAGGGAAACATGGCACTCCTCCTTTAGGCGCGAGCGAGCGAGACCAGTTCCGCCAATGCCGGGAGCGTGGCGGGCGAAAGGGTGGCGCGGATTGTCGGCTCCCCGGCGTAGAGCTCGGCGGTATAGACGTGCCGTGCGCCGCGGGGGCGGATCGCGAATGCCACGGAGAGGACGTGCGCGGGGAGCGGCTCGCCGGAAGCCTCCAAGGCGTCAAAGCCGTCGCCACTCCACAGCCGACGCGACAGGGCGAAGTCCTCGCCGGCATCCTGCCAAGTGAGGGCTTTGAGGGCAAGGCTCTCCCAGGGCGCGGTGGCGCAAGCGGGGCGACGGTCGCTCGGCGTTAGGAAGCGCAGGGGCGCGAGATCGAAGGGCGGGGCGCGAAAGGGCTGGGCGGGACGGCGGTCGGGGAAGAGGGTGCGGTTCATGGCGAGGGCGAGGTCGTGGAGGTTGACGCGGTCGGGCGCGGAGAGGTAGAGCAGACCGCGCTTCCAATCGGCGAGGATGGTCTCGGCGTTGCGGGGGATGTAGGAGACGGAGCCGGGGGCACCGCGCTCGTAGGTCGCTGCGTGTCGGATGCGGTCGGCTCCGTGGAAGAAGGCGCAGAGGTAGACGTTGGGCGCGGGGGAGTCGTAGACGGCGGTTAGGGCGGAGAGCCCCACGGCGTCGGAGACGGCAGAGCGCAGGAGCTCCTGGGTGGTGAGGGAGGTTGGCGGGTAGAAGCCCGCGGGGAGGGGGAGGCACAGATGACGGCGCGGCGCACGAAGCGCAAGCCCGCCATGGATAGCGAGATCAGCACACATTTACGTTTTCACTTTCTCCTACAACAGGTAGGCTAATGGTCGTTAAGGTTGGAGCTATGGTAGCACACGGCGGGGGCGGTGCGCCAGCGAAAAAAGGCGGGGCGGTTTCCGCTATAATAAGGGGCACTATGTTCTACCTGATTGCTGACTTTTTGCGGGAGGCGTGGGGGCCTTTCCGGTTGTTGAAATCGCACCTCGTGATGATGGGGGGCGGGGCGTTTTTGGCGGGATTCCTCGTCTGGTTCTTCCTGCCGAAGCTTCAGTATCTCCTGCCTCGAGACCGCGGTAAGAAGGTTACGACTGCCGAGGGCAAGGTGGTGGACATCCCCGGCTCTTCGCGCTCGGAGAAGAAGCCGACGGGTGCCGGGCTCCTGCTCGCGCTGCTGACCTTCCCCGCGCTCTTCTGCTTCTTCCCGATCTACGCCTGGGAATCGCTCTGGGACGTTGGGATCATCCTCTGCGTCTACGGGTGCATGCTCTGCGGTTTCCTGGACGACCGCGCTGAGAAGCCCTGGAGCGGAAAGAAGAAGGGCTTCTTCGACCTCCTCTTCGCCCTTGGCGTGGCGTATTGCCTCTGCCATGGGCAAACCGTCGCGACGTGGTGGCCCTTCTTCCGTCATGAGACGCTCATCCCGTTCTGGATCTACATCCCGCTCGCGGGGGCGTTCCTCTTCGGCGCGATCAACACCACCAACTGCTCGGACGGGATTGACGGCTTAGCGGGGTTGCTGACCTTGCTCGCACTCGTTTCGCTCGTCATCCTGCTTTACGTGGTGGTGGGTCATACCACTGTGGCGGACTACCTGCTTATCCCGCACAGTAACGCCGCGGCGAAGTGGGCGGTCTTCACCAGCATCTTTATCGGCACGATGGGTGCGTACCTCTGGTACAACTGCTATCCTTCGTCGGTCTTGATGGGCGACGCGGGGTCGAGGATGTTCGGGATGATCATCGGCGTGGCGGCACTTGCCACGGGCAACCTGTGCGTCATTCTGGTGGTTGCGCCTATGATTATCCTGAATGGCGGGCTGGGCTTGCTCAAGCTCTCCATCCTGCGCGTGCTGAAGCTCGCCGGGCACCCGGTGGTCAAGCCCGCGGAAGGCGAGAAGCCCACGCTCCTGCAGCGCATCTTCTTCTCTACCGTCTTCCCCCTGCACGACCAGTGCCGGAAGAAGTGGGGATGGTCGGATCAACAGGTGGTGGTGCGCTTCTTCCTGTTGCAGGCGTTGCTCCTGCCGATTCTCTTTCTCCTCTTTATCAAGGTGCGCTAGATGCGGCGCGTGCTCTTGCTCGCTGGGCTTCCGGCGTTGGGCGTGATCGTGGCGGATCAGGCGGTTAAGCTCTGGATCGAGCACGCCTTCGCGCTCGGGGAGTTCAAGCCCCTCTGTTCCTGGCTCAACATTGCCTACGTGCGCAATCAGGGCGCGGCGTGGGGGATGTTCCAGGGGGCGCAACTCTGGCTCGCGCTCTTCGGCGTGGTTGCCGTGGTGCTCTGCCTCCTCTTCTGGAAGCACCTTTTCGGGACGGGTCGCCTCGCGCTCTTCCTGGGCGGGATGCTCACAGGCGGGATCGTCGGGAACATCATCGACCGCTTCCGCCTTGGCTACGTGGTGGACTTCATTGACGTCCATTGGGCGCAAGCGCACTTCCCCTGCTTCAACGTAGCCGACAGTGCCATCTGCGTGGCGGTCTTCCTCCTGGTGCTCCTGCAGTGGAAGAAGCCGGCGTAATTCACCATTGCCTCGCCGGAGCCACCGCCACGGGGAAGAGTGCCGTGGCGCAAATCCTCGCCGAGCGCACGGGCTCTGCCATCCTCTCCGCCGACTCCATGCTCGTCTATGCCGGGATGGACATCGGCACGGCTAAGCCCACCGCCGAAGAGCGTGCACGCGTCCCCTACTTCGGGCTGGATTGCGTTACGCCCGCCGAACCCTTCACCGTCGCCTCGTGGTTGAAAGAAGCCGACCGCGCCCGCGCCTTCTGCGCCGAGACGAACCGCCCGCTCATCGTGGTCGGTGGCACCGGGCTCTACTTCTCCGCCCTCCTGCGCGGACTCGAGCCTGCGCCCCCCGCCAACCCAGCCCTCCGCGCCGAACTTGAAGCCCTCTCCCCCGACGAACTGCGCTCGCGCCTGACGGCGCGGGGCGTCGCCTTACCGGACATGGCGAACCCTCGGCGACTCGTTCGCGCCTTGGAGATTTTGGAATCCGGGGGCGAGCTTCCGCGTCACTGGGGAGACCAACCCAAGCCCGCGCTCTGCGCCCTCGCCTGGGAGCGCACCGCCCTCCACGAACGCATCGCCCGGCGCGTCGAGAAGATGTTCGCCGAGGGACTCCTTAACGAAACCGCCGAGTTGTTGCGTCGCTATCCCGTGTGGTCGCAAACCGCCAGCCAGGCTATCGGCTACGCGGAAGCCTGCGCGGTGCTTGAGGGTCGCCTCTCCCTCCCCGAAGCCCAGGAGCGCACCATCATCCGAACGCGTCAGCTTGCCCGCCGGCAGGAGACCTACCTCCGCCACCAGTTCACCTTGCACCCCATCGCCGTCAACGCCTCCGACAACGCCGAAGTCCTTGCCGACCGCCTGTGCGCCGACGCCACCTTTTAGCGCGCCTGCGCTTCCGTCTCTCCCAACCCCAGCACGCTCGGAAAGTCCGGGAAGGATTCGTTCAGAATATCGAAGCCCTCAATCTCCACGGGTTTCTCTGCCACCAATCCTGCCAGAGCCAAACTCATCGCCACGCGGTGGTCGCCCCCTGCCGAGAGCCTCGCGCCCCCCGGAATGCGCCCCGCGCCCACAATCCTAAAGCCGTCCGGAAATTCCTCGATGGTTACCCCTAAAGCTCGCAACGCTCCCGCCATCCCGGCAATGCGGTCGGACTCCTTGGCGCGCAGCTCTGCTGCGTCATGCACCACCGTCTCGCCCTCGGCGCACGCAGCAGCGATCATGAACGCCGGGAACTCGTCAATCATCCGCACCACCGTATCCCCCGAAACCGAAACGCCGCGCAACGGTGCCGAGCGCACGACCAAGTCCGCTACCGGTTCGCCCGCCTGCTCCCCCGGATTCTCGCACGCAATCTCCGCTCCCATGGCGCGGAGCACATCCAGGAGACCGGTACGCGTCGGGTTCACGCCCACCCGCTCCAAGGTCATCGCGCTTCCCGGAACAATCGTCGACGCCACGAGCAGGAACGCCGCGCTAGAGAAGTCGCCGGGCAAGTCGAGGTCGAGCGGGCGCAGAGGCGTCGCTTGCGGAAGCACCACCGCACCATGCGCCGGAGCCTCCAACGGGCGAATCGCCGCGCCCATCGCTTCCAACATCCGCTCGGTGTGATCCCGCGAGGGACCCGGCTCGAGAATCGCCGTCGGCGCGTCCGCCGAAAGCCCCGCCAAAAGAAGGCAACTCTTCACCTGCGCCGACGCCACGGGCAGGGTGTAACTCAACCCATGAAGCGGTGCCCTCCGGAAGGTGAGCGGAGCGCATCCTGAGCTGTCCGCAACCGCTGCTCCCATCAAGCGCAGGGGTTCGACAATGCGCCCCATCGGGCGACGGCGCAGCCCCGCCGATCCATCGAGCACGCACGCCACGCCCGCTCCGGCTATCGCCCCGGCAAGCAAGCGGAACGTCGTTGCCGAGTTCCCGCAGTCCAAAACCTCCTCGGGCGTTCTGAAACCTTGCAAACCCACCCCGCGCACCCGCAACACGTGCGCCTCTTCATCCAGCTCGCACGCCACCCCCAGCGCACGCAAGCACCGAAGCATCGCCCGCGTTACGCCCCCCACGAGGAACCGCCGGATAACGCTCTCCCCCTCCGCCAACGCCGCGAAGAGCAACGCCCGATGCGAGAGCGATTTATCACCCTCCGGACGGTACACCCCGCGCAACGGCTCCGAACGGCGTCGAACAATCTGCGTCACGGCGTTGCCTCCTCTTGGGGCATGGGTGGGAGCGTCAGCCCCTTGGTGGCGAGGGCTTCATGCACCGTCTTAAAGTGGCACTTCGCGGTTCGCCAGAGTGCCTCCGCGCCGTGCTTGTCGATGAGCTTAAGGAGCGTTTGCGGGACGGCTGGCCCCGCGCCCTTAGGGAAGGGCAGATCGAATTGCTCTGAGAGCTTTGCCGTTTCGCGCACGAAGAGATCTCGCGCCAGCACCGACGCCGCCGCCACGGCGATATCGCTCTCGGCTTTGTGCCGTTGCACAATTTCCAACTTCTTACCGCGAGCCATCAGGGCTCGGGCTATCGTGCTCTCCGTCCTCGCGAACTGGTCAATCACCGCACGCGTGCAGTCGGGGCGTTGCTCGGCAAGGCTTTCGATCGCCCGCGCATGGCACCACGCCAGCAAGCGGTTCACGTTCGGCACCTTCGCGTATAGGCGGTTATAGGTCAGCGGACGCAGCAACACCACCGCGCAGTTCTGCCGCCCGAGGATCTTGCGCGCTTCACTAGCGAGCGTGCGGATGCGTGTGTCGGCGATCGTCTTCGAATCGCGGATGCCGAGGGTGGCGAGCTGTTTACTCGTGGTTTCGTCCACGAAGACTGCCACCGTCACGAGCGCACCAAAGATGTCGCCCTTACCGCTTTCGTCCGAGCCCATGTGTGGCGAAAAGGCGTCCGGATCGAGGACCTCCTCGTATCCCAGCCCTGCCGCTTGAAGCACCAGAGGCTCCAACGTGAAGAGGACGAATTCCTCCGCGTCCTTCCCCTGCACCACCAGCTTCCCGGAGGTGTACAGCGCGAGCGAGAGATGCGCTCCCCGGAAGGCGCACGAGGTGTACGGCACGTCTACCGGCTTCAACGCCGAGAGTCCGGCACAGACTTCCTTAAGAGCCTGCCCTTGCCCCGGCGTGAGCGTATACGTAAAACTGTTCTTTTCGCCCATGAGCCTTAGTGCTGAAGGAAGGTGGGTGCGGCGTCGTTGATGGCTCCTTCGCAGCCGAAGGTCGCGGCGATGAGTGCCGTGCGAATCCACATGCCGTTGCGCATCTGTCGCCAATACTTGGCTCGCGGGTCATTGTCGAGGAGGGGCGAGATTTCGTCGCGCCTCGGCAGGGGGTGGAGGATTGCGGCGGTGGGCTTCATGAGCGCCGCCTCGTCCACGCCGAGCTTGAAGGCGGAGCAGTCGATCTTATCCGAGTCTCCGGAGTTACGGTCCCACTCGTCCTGGATACGCGTCATGTACACCGCGTCAGCCTCGGGCAGATAACGGCGCATATCCGAGGAGACTTCATACGCCACGCCCCGCTCGTCGAGCATCTGCAAAATGTCTTCCTTGATTTGCAACTCCTTCGGCGCGACGAAGACTTGCTTCACATCGCGGAAGCGCGTCAGCAGATACGAGAGCGAACGCACCGTCCGCCCGCGGAAGAGATCCCCCACGAAGACCACCGTCTTCCCGTCAATCCCGCCCTGCGATTCGAACGACCGGTGAAGCGTGTAGATGTCTAGGAGTGCCTGCGTCGGGTGCTGATCCTTGCCCGACCCGGCGTTGATGATAGGGATCGCCCGCTCAGAGTTGCCCAGCACCCACGCCATCCGCTCCGCCAACCCTTTCGAGGGCGAGCGCATGATCACGAGGTCGAAGTACGACGAAAAGGTGCGCACCGAATCTTCCTTGCTCTCGCCCTTTAGCTCCGAACTCGTTGACGCGTCCCGCACCGACCCCGTGCGCATTCCGAGGATTTCGCACGCCGAGAGGTGCGAGAGGAAGGTACGCGAACTCGGTTGCGAGAAGTAGAGCATTGCCCGACGGTGCGAGAGGAGCGAAGCGAGGAAGAGCGCGCCCTCGCGCTTCTTGGCTACGCGCCGGATGGTGGTGGCGAGCGAACAGAGTCGTTCGAGGAGCGGACGGTCAAACTGTTGTGCGAAGAGGGTGTGAAAGGGCATCCCGTCGTCTTGCATGAGATAGGGGGCTTTCGCGCTTAATGGCAACGCCTCGAATGCTTCCCAGGAAAGTGATGTGATGTCTTTCTGCATAAGAACCTCTTTCCGGCACCCCGCTTTGCGGAGTTGATACGCCCTTCAACCGGGATTTTAATATAGCAAACCCACCCCCACCCCCGCAACCAACCCAAACCTCCTCCCTCTCC
>CAVDHG010000058.1:0-10677 GCA_963608725.1 Agathobacter rectalis
CGCACCGAGATTGGGTCAAACGCGGTGCGGAGACTCCCCGATCTCGGTTGCGGGGAGTGGGGTGTGGAGGTGGGGTGGACGCCGGAGGCGTCCGTTGTGTGTGTCTGGTAGGGGAAAGAGAGAAACCGGGGCAGAACCGAGTTTGGGGGGTAGTGGCGGGTAGGGCGGAGTATAGCAAACTCCACAGTTGGGAAGAATGGGAGGAGGGGACAAAAAAAGAGGCGGGGTGCCGTGGGGCAGCCCGCCTCGATTGGGTAAGCCGTGTGAGGGCTTAGAAGGCGTAGTGCGAGAAGGCGCGGTTGGCTTGCGCCATCTTGTGCGTATCGTCGCGCTTCTTCAGGACGTTGCCGGTGTTGTTGTAAGCGTCGATCAACTCCAGCGCGACGGCGCGGGGCATGGACACACCGCGACGGGCAGAAGCGAATTGCGCCATCCAGCGAAGAGCCAACGCCAGCTGACGGCTGGGGCTGATCTCCACCGGGACAGGGTAGGTCGCGCCACCAATACGGCGAGACTTCACTTCCACTTTCGGCTTCATGTTGTTGATGGCGGTATCCATCACCTCGAGAGGATCCTTGCCGGTCTCCTTCGAAAGCTCGTCGATGGCTCCGTAGACGATGCGCTCGGCGGTGGTCTTCTTGCCGGACTTCATCAGCGTGCGGATGACTTTGGCGACCAACTCGCTGTTGAAGCGGGGGTCGTTCATGTGCTCGCGCTTGGGCGCTTCATGGCGTCTCATGCTTTAGATCCCTCCTTATTTCTTCTTGGCGTTGGCGGCGGCGTCCTTCTTAACGCCGTACTTGGAGCGGGAACGCCCGCGCCCGTTGACGCCCAAGCTATCCAGGCAACCACGGACGATGTGGTAGCGGACGCCGGGGAGGTCTTTCACACGGCCGCCACGGATAAGCACCACGGAGTGCTCCTGGAGGTTGTGCCCCTCGCCGGGGATGTAAGCGGTAACTTCGTAGCCAGAAGTCAGGCGCACACGCGCCACTTTACGCAACGCGGAGTTCGGCTTCTTCGGGGTCTGCGTCTTCACAACGGTGCAGACGCCACGGCGCTGAGGGCAAGCAACGAGCGCAGGCGATTTGCTTTTCTTGCGCTGCGGCGTGCGCCCTTTACGCACCAACTGATTGATTGTAGGCATGTATGCTCAATCCTTACTCGGATTCTTCATTCTACTCGTGCCCGCACCTGCGGGCGTTACGCAACCGGTCGGAAGAAGTGGGACGGGGCTCTCTCGTCCTCCGCGTCGAAGCCTAGCTACTGACTTCGGTCTCCGCACCGGAAAGTCCGCGCATTGTATCACAATAGAAACAAGCACGGCAAGCGGTTTTACAACAAGCTCTCGCTCCTCACGGGGCAAGGCTCCGGGCTCAGAGGTGGGGCGGGGGGTGCAACGCGTGCGAACCGCTCCGCCCTTCTCTGCGCCCCTAGGGGCTTACGCCTTGGTTACGCGCCCAGCCTTGAGGCAAGCGGTGCACACCTTCATGTGGCACGTTTCGCCATTGGGCTTGCGGACGTGGACGTTCGCCAGGTTCGGCTCGAAGCGACGCTTGGAGACGCCGGTGGTGTGCAAGCCGATACCGCCCTTGGCTTTCTTCAAACCGTGGCGGACGATCCGGCTGCCGACGATGGGCTTCTTGCCGCAGACTTCGCAGATTCGGGACATGGTGTGTTCTCCTTGGTAATAAAACGTGTGTGTAAAGTTCAGGGTTTCAGAAATGTGGCTCGGCGGAATCGCTCGGCGGAAACCTCGGCGTGGTCGAAGGCTTCCTCCTCAGGGGGCGTCTCGGGAGCGGGGGGGTGCGCCACGGGCTTCAACTGCTCGCGAAGCGCATCGCGCACAGCGTCCAAGCCCGGTTGCCCCTCTGCCACGAGCGAGAGGCGCAAGGGCGAAAGCCCGGTCTCCTCAACGAAGGAAGCGAAGTGCTCCTGGGCAATTGGCTCATCCATCTTATTGGCGATGACGAGCGCGGGACGCTTCGCCAGCTCGGGGTCGTAGCTCTCCACCTCGGCGCGGAGGACGCGGTAGGCTTTCTCCGGCGGGTTGGCGGTGTCCGCCATATCCAAGACGTAGACGAGCATGCGCGAGCGCGAGATGTGGCGGAGGAAGGTAAGCCCCAGCCCGACGCCATCGGCAGCCCCTTCGAGAATCCCCGGGATGTCCGCCACGCGCACGGTGGCATAGTCGGGGTAAACGACGGTGCCGACGATGGGGTGCAAGGTGGTGAAGGGGTAGTTCGCGATTTTGGGCTTGGCGGAGCTGAGCGCGGCGAGCAAGGAGGATTTACCGGCATTCGGGAAACCCACGAGCCCGGCGTCCGCGATGGTCTTCAGCTCGAAGCGTGCGCGGAAGGCTTCACCCTCGTCGCCGGGGATGAACTTCTCGGGGGCTTGATTGGTGGAGCTCTTGAAGTGGACGTTGCCCCAACCGCCACGCCCGCCACGGGCAAGGGTCAGGGTTTCGCCATGCTGCAACACCTCGCCGAGGAACGCGCCGGTATCGGCGTTGTAAACCTCCGTGCCACACGGGACGTCGACCACGAGGTCTTCGCCGTTGCGCCCGTGCATCTTCTGCCCGGTGCCGTTGACGCCGTTCTCCGCGAAGAGGCGAGGCTCGAAGAAGACGCGCAGGAGACTATCGGCATGGGTGCTGGCACGCACGACGACGTTGCCGCCGCGCCCGCCATCGCCGCCGTCGGGTCCGCCTTCCGGGACGTGCGACTCACGGCGGAAGCTTCCACTTCCGTCGCCTCCGCGCCCGGCGCGCACCTCGGCGGTTGCCGAGTCTATAAAGGTCCGCGTCTTCACCTGTACTCCGAGGATCGAACGATTCGTTTAGCCGTTGTTACTCAGCCGTCTCAGGGAGAGGCTTGATGGCGACAACCTTGCCGCCCTTCTGAAACTCAACCGTGCCATCGACCAACGCGAAGAGCGTGAAGTCGCGCCCGCACCCGACGTTGGCTCCGGGGGCAAACTTCGTCCCGCGCTGGCGGACGATGATGGAGCCGGCGGTTACCACCTGCCCGGCATAACGCTTGACGCCGAGACGCTTTGCATTGCTGTCGCGACCGTTACCTGTGCTACCTGCCATGGACGTGTTCCTTTCGGGTTAGGCAATGGACTTGATCTTGAGAACCGTCAACTCCTGGCGGTGCCCAACGCGACGCTCGTAGCCTTTCCGGCGGTTCTTGCGGAAGTGCACCAGCTTGTCGCCACGCTTGTGCCCGAGCACAGTGGCAACGACCTTTGCGCCTTCAACAAGCGGCATACCGATCTTCAACTCGCTGCCCGTGTTGAGCGCGAGCACGCCGGGGAGCTCGATGTCCGCGCCCGGTTCGCCAGCCATGCGATTGACCTCGATGACAGAGCCGACCGTTACGCGGCACTGGATGCCACCGGTCTCAACGACTGCATATGCTTCCATGAATGTGTCCTTTGGTTAGTCTCGTAAAGGGGATCCGCCGCCCCTGTGGCGACGAAAGTGGGGGGCACTATACCGCATTCTCGCGGGTGCTGTCAAGATTTTCTGCGAAGCTTCTGCGCCGAGAATGCGTATCTACTTTATTTACAATGCGATACGCCGCGCAGGAGCGCGAGAAGCAAAATGCATAACGTGTTAATTCTCGACGACAAAGTCCAAGCACGTGCGCGTTTGCGTAAAGGGGCGCACGGCGGAATTGGCAACGGCGAGATGCTCGGGGTGGGTGGCGTAACCTTTCAGAGCCTCGGCGTCGGCGAAGAGGGCGTCGAGCATCACGTCGGCATTAGAAGTCGGCAAGGGATGGATCGCCACGGCAATCTTGAGCAGACCGGGGATGCGCCCCTGGAGTCCCTCCAAGCCGTTCTTGATGCCCGCCTTCACGGTGGCGGGATCAGCGAGGTCGGGCTTAAGCGTCCAGAGAATCACGTGCCGAACCATCGTTCTACCCTCCCTATTGCAACGTGCGCCCGAGGCGGTAAGCCTCCTCGGCGTAGGGCGTTTTCAGGACTTCGCCCTTCTCGTGGACGCCGGGCGCGACGAGCACGGCTTCGCGCTTCGAGCCGTCGTAGCAATCGAGGAAGCCCTGCATCGCCTGGATGGTGCCCTGCGCCATGGTGGCGTCCGTATCCTCCATCGTCATGATGAAGACGTAGCGTTTGTTCGTCAGGCGCGGGAAGATGGCGACCGTGCGGTCGAAGAGCGTTTTCAGCTGTCCGCACACCGAGTAGAAGTAGACGGGCGAGGCGAGGACAAGGACGTCGGCAGCCATCATGGAGGCTAGCACGGCGGAGGCGTCGTCCTTCTGGACGCAGTGCTTCAGCTCGTGGCAGGCGTAACACCCGGTGCAGTAGCCGATCTTCTTCTCCGCCACGCGGATGGTCGAGACGTCGTGCCCGGCTTCGAGTGCGCCCCGGGCGAAGGCTTGACAGAGCAGGTCGGAGTTGCCGTTCTTGCGCGGAGAGGAGGAGAGGATAAGCACTTTGGACATTTTGGGTGCTCCTTATTATAAGGTGTCTTCGGCGTCTAATCCGAGCGCGTCGAGGATTTGCTCGGCAGGCGTGCGGGCGGCTTTCGATTGGTTGCAAGCGAAGCAGGCGGGGACGACGTTGCCCCGAGTCGACGTCCCCCCACGCGCCACGGGGATGAGGTGGTCCATCGTCAGCTCCTCGGGGGGGAAGTGTCCATGACAGTAGTGGCACTCGCCCTTTGCGAGGCACGCCTTCCACCATGGCGAGGCGCGGAGCTTACGGGCTTTTTCGCGTTCACGGCGGATGTGGCTGGCATCAACGGGTTGATACCAATCGCTCACGATTCGGGAACCTCCGGCACCGGGATCCCGCGGAAGCGACGGTGCATCCACAAGTACTGCTCCGGAGCCATGCGAATCACCTGCTCCAAGCGCGATATAAATTCAGCCGTGAGCGCCTCCACCGAGTCGCCCTCCTTCACGCGGATGGGGTCGCCAATCGCCACCATCTTATACTGCAAAAGCCCCGTGCGGATGAACCCGCCAACGAGCACCGGCGCACCCGTGCGCAGCGCCAGCCTCGCCGGAGAGGTGTAGACGGGCACCTTGTGTCCGAAGAACGGCACCCAAACGCCTCCCGAGCTCCACTGATCGAAGAGAATCGTCAACGCCCCGCGTGTGCTCTGCCAACGGTGCAACGCCGAACTCCGAAAGCCGTTCCGCTTTGGGATGATGGTCGCGCCCCCGCGGAAGTTATGCCGTTCGAGGAATCGCTGGATGTACGCGTTGTCCATCAAGCGCGCCACGGCGAACATGGGGCGGACGCTCGTAATCGCCGTTATCCCCGCCTCCCACGCACCCAGGTGCCCCGTGGCGAGAATCACCGGCTCGCTCGCCGAGAAGAGCAGTTCGCGCACGGCGGGCGTCATCTCCAGCGAAACGTGGTTCTGCCAGTTCTTCTGCGTAATCACGTCCGAAATGCGCAACGCCTCGCAGACGTGTCCGGCGAAATGACCGAGCGAATTCCGCGCAATGAGATACGCCTCCCGGCGCGTCTTCGCCAGCCCGGCAATGAGCACATTCTCCTCCGCCACCCGCGCACGAGCCGTCCACCGGCAGAGCGCGAACGCCCCTGCACCCAGCCCCCAGCCCATGCGATACGCCCAGCGCACCGGCATCAGGCGGTAGAGCCACCACAGCCCTGCCACCAAGAGATAGCCAATATAGGAAAGTGCAGTACGCATAGCTTCTATTGTAACACAGCCTTCCGCCGAACTAAACGCGCATCAACTTTTCGAACGCCTTATCCACCTTCGCCTGCGCCGCGGTGGCTTTTGCCCGAAAGGCGTCAGCCCGCGCCTGGAGCGCACCGAAGTCCAGCCCGTTCGTGCCCCCGAGGTGCGTCTTCTTGGCGATGGCAACATCCGGATCCATCCCCCGCAAATCCTCCAAGTGGTCGCGCACCTGGTGATACGCGTCGCGGAAGGGCATCCCGCCCGCCACCAGCTCCAACGCCCGATCCGTCGCGAAGACCCCTGGCTCGGCAAACGCCGCCCGGCACTCCGCGGGGTTCACGGTCAGGTTCTCAACCGCCAAACGCATAATCCGGAGCGAGGTGCGCGTGGTGTTGAGCCCTTCCATATAAAGCTCCTTGGTGTCCTGCAGGTCGCGGTTATACCCGCCGGGCATCGCCTTGAGAATCACGGCTGCCGACGTCGCCTCCCCGATCAGCAACGCCGCCTTGGCGCGGATCAGTTCCAGCAGGTCGGGGTTGTACTTTTGGGGCATGATGGAGGACCCCGTGCACAGGTCGCGAGGCAACGTGAAATACCGAAACTCCGGCATCGAGAAGAGGATCAAATCCTCCGCCAAGCGCGAGAGCGAGAGCATCACCTGCGTGCACGCCGCGAGCAACACCGCCTCGTCCTTCCCCCGTGCGCACGAAGCGTAGAAGACGTTGTGGTGCGGCCGCTCAAAGGCGAGCAGGTCGGAAGTCAATTGCCGGTCAATCGGCAACGGCACGCCATACCCCGCCGCCGAGCCCAGCGGGCAGAGATTGTTCACTCGCGAAGCCGCCTCCAGGAGAAACCCATCGTCCAGGAGCATCTCGGCGTACGCGCTCGCCCACATTCCCACGCTGCTGGGCATCGCCGGTTGCAGGTGCGTCCGCCCAACCATGGGCACGGCGCGGTTCGCCTCGGCAAGCTTCAGGAGTGCGCTCGCCAGGTCCGCCACCTCCACCGCAAGCGCGTTCAACTCGTTGCGCACGTGCAAGCGGATGTCCACTGCCACTTGGTCATTCCGACTCCGACACGTGTGCACCTTCTTCCCGAGGTCGCCGAGTCTCTCCGTCAACCGCCGCTCGACCGCCAGGTGCACGTCCTGATCCGCCGCCGTGATGGTGAACTCCCCCCGACGCGCCTCCGCGATAATGTCCTTCAGAGCCTTGATCACCGCCACCCGTTGCTCCTCGGTGAAGAGCACGGGCTGATACGCCATCCGCGAGAGCATCGTTACGTGCGCCGCGGTGCCCAAGCAATCCACCTCCGCGAGCGCGAGATCCAGGACGGGGTCCTTGCCTTCCGTGAAGGCGAGCACGTCCGGATGAATCTTCCCAACCGTCGTTGCGGTATCACGCTGTGCACCCATCGTCGTTACCTCCGTCTCTTCGTTTGCGCCTCACCCGCCGGCGCTGGCTCCGCCTCCAGCACGCCCTTACGGCTCAAGTGCGCTTCCAACATCTTTCGCGCCAGCTCCGCTTCCTGCCAAAGCCCCTCGAACGCCTCGCGTTCCCCGGTGGCTTTCGCCGCGCAAGCGCGCAAATAAAGCTCCGTAACATCCCGGAACGGCTGTGGCTTGCCTATCGCCGATCGCGTCAAGAACTCCGCCAACTGCCTTGCCTCTGCCCCGTCCGCCGGGCGCACCACCCGCGCCGACCACCGTGCAAACTGCGCCGACGTCAGCACCCCCGGCGCAAAAACCACCCCTTCGAGTTCGCTCACCCAAGCTTCCCACGCTTCGTCCGTCGCCTGCCCAACCACCGCTTCTCGCTCCCACGGCGTAACAATCAGGGCTTCCAACCGCCTTGCCGTCTCTGCCCGAACGTCCCTTCCCGCGCTCTTCGCCTTCGCTTCCTCCCGGCGCAACGTAAAGACCCACCGCGCAAAGAACGCCGCCACCTCCGGCTCTATCTTCGCTCCCGGCGCAAAGAACGCTCCAACTCCCGGCAACGCCCCTGCCTCTTGCAATTGCAGCACCCGCGCTCCTGCCGATGCCTGCCACTCATTCCCCCGCGAGGCGTCAACCGCCCCCTGCACAAACCACTCCGGAAGCGTCAACGCCGTGTACGCTCCGCCCAATGCCCGCGCCCGTTCCCGCAGTTGCGCTTCCACAATTGCCGTGCGCAGAACTTCCAAATCCACCGTCTCGGGGTTCGGCACCCGCAGGACGAGTTGCGAAAATCCGTCCGCCGTCGCCACGCGCCGCCGTTGCACCGTCGTTACCGCATTCGTCGCGCTCCCGAGCACAATGGAAAGGGGCGACTCCCGTGAGCCAATCGGCGTAAAGGTTTCGGCGAAGTGGGTGCGCACATTTTCGGCAAAGCGGAGCACTGCCCCGCGCAACGGAGCCTGCGCCGCATCCTCACACGCCACGAAGAGTTGACCGTCGCCCGATTGCAAAGGTGGCGGCGGCACCGCGCCCAAGAGCAACCGCGCACTCGCCACCAAGGCGAACGCCACCAGCACTCCTGCCTTTGCGCTCACGCGCCCTTGCCCGCCCACTGCCTGCCTACGCCTCCACGGGTTCTTCGTACCGCCGGCACAGCACACCCGCATCCGCCAAGAGCTTCCGCGACTGTTCGTCGAAGGCGTACGCTCCGGTGTAAACCACTTCTCGAATCCCGGCGTTGATAATCATCTTGGCGCACGTTAGGCACGGCGTGAGCGTCACGTAGATGGTCGCCCCTGCCAGCCGAATCCCGTAATACGCCGCTTGGCAAATCGCATTCTGCTCGGCGTGCACGCAGACGCACTCTTCCAGCGAAGCCCCGCTCGCCACCTTCCCGGAGCAACGCGGGCACCCGCCGTCGAAGCAGTTCCGAATCCCGCGGGGCGTGCCGTTGTAACCCGTTGAGATAATCCGGTGATCGGCAACGATGACTGCCGCCACCTTGCGCCGCGAGCAGTTCGCCCGCATCGCCACCACCTTCGCAATCGACATGAAGTACGTATCCCAATCCGGGCGCGTGTCGTGTTGCTGCTCTGCCATGCCAAACTCCTTTGACCAGATAGAATACCAAACACCGCCCCGCCTTGTCGGGTAATGCCCGCTTTGCTATCCTAAAGTAAACGCTTCTCCCGCCTATGAATATCCTGCTCCTCTCCCTCATCTTTAGCCCCGACAACGTCTCGACCGCCCAGCTCATGGCGGCGACCGCCGAGGAGCTCTCCCGACGCGGACACCGCCTTGCCGTCATCACCACCTCCCCTCACTCCCATCGCGACGCGAGCATGGAAGCCTCCCAGCCCCTGCGCATCGCCTTCCCCCTCCTCGGGCGTTTCATCCAACGCTCCGACTTCGCCGGCATCCCCGTCTATCACATCTGGGTGCCGAATAAGACCTGCTTTCCCCCCCTGCGCGTCCTCTCCTGGTTGTGGTTCCACGCCTTCGGCATCCTGCTTGCCCTCTGCCTGCGCTTCAAGCCAGACGTTATTCTCGCCTGCTCCCCGCCCATTACCATCGGGCTTATGGCGCGCATCACCTCTGCCCTCACCCGCTCCCGCTACGTCTATAACGTCCAGGAGCTGTACCCCGATATCGCCGTCCACCTCGGCATCCTAAAAAACCCCTTTCTCATCCGGTGCGTCTCCTGCGTCGAGCGCATGATCTACGCTAAAGCCTCCGCCGTAACCTCCATTACGCCTGCCATGTGCGCCAAGATCCAAGCCCGCACTTCCCCCGAGAAGGTCCACCTCATCCCCAACTTTGCCGACATCCCCTCCCCCGAAGAGCTTAACGCCCGCTCTGCCCCGCCCCACGCCGGGCTGGTCGTAACCTACGCCGGCAACATGGGCGTCCCCCAGAACCTCGGCGCACTTGTCGAAGCCGTCGCTCGCACAGAGGGCGTAACCGTCCGGCTCATTGGCGAGGGAGCCGATCGCCCCCGACTCCAATCCTTGGCGCAGACCTTGGGCGTCCTCGGGAGCAAAGTCCTTTTCGAGCCGTACCAACCCCTCACCGCCATGCCGCGCATCTACGCCGAGAGCGACCTCTTTTACGTCGCCCAATCGCCCGACGCCTGCTCCGACGGCATCCCCTCCAAGATCTACCGCATCTTGGGCAACCGCAAACCCATCCTTGCCCTCTCCGATCCTGCTTCCGACCTCGCGCAGTTTGTCCGCCAGACGGGTGGAGGTGTCGTCGTGGACGTTAGAACTCCCGACGCCTTAGTCGACGCCTTGGACGCTTTGGCGCGTGATCCCTCCGCGCTTGAACCCATGGCGGAGAAGGGGTACAACGCCATTTCCGCCTCCTTCTCGCGGAAGGCGGTTACCGACCGCTTGGGTGCGCTCCTCGAATCCCTCGTCCGGTAGAACGCGTTGAATAGAAAAGAAGAGACCGCTCAACAAGAGCGGTCTCTTTCTTGTCTCGTGCGAGCGGAGGTTTAGCGGCGGAGCCCGAGATCGCCGAGGATCTTGCGGTACTTCGGCTCGTCCGTGCGCTTGAGGTAGTCGAGCAACTTGCGGCGGTTGTTGACCATGCGGATCAGACCGTAACGCGAGGAGTTGTCCTTCTTGTTGACCTTGAGGTGCTCGGTGAGAGCTTCGATCTTTTTGGTGAGCGTGGCGATTTGCACTTCGCTCGAGCCCGTGTCGCGTTCATGACGCTGGAACTGCTGACGGATGCTCTGTTTGTCGACCATGGTGTTGTGTCCTTTATGGGAGGTTACAAAAACACCTTTCACAGCCGCCTCAGGATTGAGGCTTACCCGCAACGGGGAACGTATCCAAAAGACACGTCGCAGGAAAAGTCCCACCACTCTACCACATCTCCCCCCCACCCCGCAACCCCTATTCTTTTTTCTTAACTCCGTCCTTCCCTACCCCCGAACCTTCAACCCCCACCCCCGCAACCGAGTTTCCCCCGCCTCCGCACCGCGATCGGGTGAAACGCGGTGCGGACAGACCCCAAACTCGGTTCAGAGGGAGTTATGAACACGCCC
>CAVDHG010000059.1:0-10659 GCA_963608725.1 Agathobacter rectalis
GAATAAACTTCCCCTGCAGCTTAGCGAACAGCCAGACAAAAGAGCGAAGATCATCTGGATACACGTTCAATGCTCGCGATTGAGATGCAGGTCCGAAGCAGAGGAAACACGCTCCGGCAAGGATGAGGATCCAAGCGAGGGCTTGTTGCCACGTAAAGGCGCGACGCCGTTCGACGATTGACCGCACCGCCATACTCCCGCCCAGAGCCGCCAGTGTTGGAAGCACGAAGCACTCTTGCGACCACCCGTATAAAAACGCAAAGGGCACCATCCACCACCGCAACCGCTTCCAGAGCGCGAAGAGAATCAACGTCGCTGTCGCCGTCCAAAGGTAGTTCATCGCGAACGCTGCATTAAGTGCCGTCTCGCCGTACCAACAAAACCACCACACCACTGACGCGCCAAACGCCCACCCCCAAAGCGACGTCTTCTCTCGCGTCAGTCCCCCCGTCCGCAAGACGAGCCAAGTAAAGAGAATCCACATCGCCGTATTCAGGAGTTTGAAAAGTGTGTACAGTCTAAAGCCCATGAAGAACGCGCACAACCCGTGAACGAATACTCGCCCATTCCCGCCCGGCGTTACGTATTCCGACATCTGCTGGCGAATGATGTCCCCGATCGACGCCACCCGCACCGATTGCTCCGTCGTATTCATCCCTCCGAAGGCATACATTAACCCATCATGATCCGGCACCCACAAGAGGTTGATGAGGAGCACCCCAACCCCCAACGCCACCATGCACAAAACCGGAAGTACCTTGCTCCACTTCATTTCAAGCGAAACCATTTTCTTTCCTCCTTAACCTTCTACTTCTACCTTGACCTTCACTTCTGAACGTCAAAAACCGGCATTCCTTGCCCTTCTTCCCGAGCCATCCAAGACTCGAGCGCAAAGAAATCAGTTAAAGAGTATACCCCCCCCCGTTCCTGCCTGTCAACTCCCTCTTTCTGGTCTCTCCACCCCCATACCCCACACCCTACCCCAACCCAAATTCAACCCCTTCTCCCCCACCCTCGCAACCGCGTTCCCCTCCTCTCCGCACCGCGTTTCACCCAAACGCGAACCGACCTCACCCCGATCGCGGTGCGGACACCCCCGGTTTTAGGTTCACTTTTGCCCTCTCTCAGCCCCCTACTCTCCCCTTTTTCGCCACATCCCCTACGCTTTCAAGCCCTTATCGCGAAAAAGGCGCGAATCGCCCTTCGAAATCTCAAGCACTTATGCAAAACCGCCCGCGGGCGTCCCGGAAACCACCCCGCAACCGAGATTGGGGTCTCTCCGCACCGAGATTGACCCGATCGCGGTGCGGAGACCGGGGAAACTCGGTTCGGGGGACAAAAAAACCCTGCTCGGAAAGTTAGAGGTCCGGGCAGGGGTGTAGAGGTTGGAAAAGAGCAGTTAGATGGAGAGGCGGGCGAGAGGGGTCAGCACCTTCACGGAGGAGCCGTCGGCAACGAGTATCGCACGGGAAGTGCGGAAATCCGTCCACTCGCCACTGTTGTGGCGGATTCGGACGATGCCGGGGGGGCAAGCCGTTACAAGCGGTTCGTGGTGCGCCATCACGCCGAGTTTGCCAAGGGGCGTCGACACCTCCACGTGCGTGATGTCCGAGCCCTCGATGAAAATCCCCTCGGGGGTCTCAATGGAGAAGTGAAAGACGTTTTCCATGGCGTCTCCCGTTAGACCGGTTACAGGCGAGCGGCTTTGGCACGGACGTCGTCAATCGAGCCGGACATATAGAACGCCGCCTCGGGGAGATCGTCGCACTTGCCATCCAAGACCTCGGCAAAGGAGCGAATCGTGTCCTCAAGCTTCACGAACTGACCGGGAATCCCGCTGAACTTCTCGGCGACGAAGAAGGGCTGGGAGAGCAGACGCTCCACCTTGCGCGAGCGGGCAACGGTCATCTTGTCGCTCTCGCTGAGTTCGTCCATGCCGAGGATGGCGATGATGTCTTTCAACTCCTTGGCGCGCTGGAGAAGCTGTTGGACGCCGTTGGCAACGCGCATATGCTCTTCGCCGACGACTTCCGGGGCGAGCATGGAAGAGGTTGAGGTCAAGGGGTCGACCGCGGGGTAGATGCCCTTCTCAACAATGGCGCGGGAAAGCTCGGTGGTGGCGTCAAGGTGCGTGAACGTGGTGGCAGGGGCGGGGTCGGTATAGTCGTCCGCCGGGACGTAGACGGCTTGAACGGAAGTGATGGAGCCGCTCTTGGTGGAAGTGATGCGCTCCTGCAATTCGCCCATCTCCGTGGCGAGGGAGGGCTGGTAGCCAGCGGCGGAAGGAATGCGCCCGAGCAGAGCGGAAACCTCGGAGCCGGCTTGCGTAAAGCGGAAGATGTTGTCGATGAAGAGGAGGACGTCCTGATTCATCTTGTCGCGGAAGTGCTCGGCAACGGTCAGCGCGGAGAGGGCGACACGCGAACGCGCACCCGGCGGTTCGTTCATCTGCCCGAAGACCATCGCGGTCTTATCCAAGACGCCGGCATCCGCCATTTCCTGGTAGAGCGAAGTGCCCTCACGGGTGCGCTCGCCCACACCGGCAAAGACGGAGTACCCGCCGTGCCCCATGGCGATATTGTGAATCAGCTCCTGAATGAGCACGGTTTTACCGACGCCCGCGCCACCAAAGAGACCAATCTTACCGCCACGGCGATAGGGCGTAAGCAGGTCGATCACCTTAATGCCCGTAACGAGGATCTCGGCTTCGGGGTTCTGCTCGGTAAAGGGTGGCGGTTCGCGGTGGATGGGCTCGCGGACTTCGCAGGCAACCTCGCCCTTGCCGTCGATCCCCTCGCCCAAGAGGTTCATGACGCGCCCGAGCGTTCCCTTGCCAACAGGCATGGACATGGGGCGCCCAAGGTCGTGCACCTCCGCTCCGCGCACCAGACCAATGGTTGAGCCCATGGCGATGGCGCGGACACGGCAGTCGCCGAGGTGTTGGGCGACTTCCAGCACGAGGTTGAAGGGGCGGTCATTGAGGAGGGGATTTGTGGTGCGCAGGGCAGATTGCAGACGGGGACGGATCCCCCCGGCGAACTCGATGTCCACCACAGCTCCGAGGACTTGGATGACGTGCCCAATGTTCGTTGGTGATTGCGAGGCTTGGTTGTCCATAGCAGGAGTCTTTCTTCAATCAGTTGAGCGCATCTGCGCCGGAGACAATCTCGGTTAATTCGTTGGTAATCGCCGCCTGACGAGCCCGGTTGCGCTGGGTGCGAAGCTCCTTCTCCATGGCGTCGAGGTTGACCGTGGAGTTGTCCATGGCGAGGACGCGGGCTGCAAGCTCCCCGGTGGCAGAATGGAGGAAGGCGTAGTAAAGGGAGAGCTGCATCCAGAGGTAGGTAATGCTCTCCAGGAGGTAGGCATCGTTCGGCTCGATGAGGCGAGGCAAAGGCATCGGCTGAACCTGCACTTGGGGCGCGGGCGGTTGCGCCGCGGGGAGGAGTCGCTGGGTCTGGCAATCGTTCGTCATGGAGTTGACGAAGTGGTTGGAGATAAGCCACACCTCATCGTAGAAGTGCCAGTGAAAAAGACGCATCACGCGCTTAGCAACGCGGTCGGAATCCTTGACGGCAGGATGCGTCGTCGCAGGCAGGGGTTCGCCGAGCGCGGGGAAGGAATCCTTGAGCGCGGTATAAGCTTTGCGCCCAACGTAGAGGTGGTCAATCTTCGCCGGGGCGCGTTTCTGCTGCTCGGCGTGGAAGGCTTTCACCGCACGGACAACGGCAGTATTGAAGCCCCCGCACAACCCGCGGTCGGCACTCACCACGACAACGAGGATTCGGCTCCCCTTCTCCGGAGGCGGGAGGCAGAGTCTGTGCGAAGCAAAGCGGGGCTGAAGCACCAGCGACGACAACTCCGAGAGCGAACGCGCAAAGCCCTCCGGCTTGGCAAGATCGCTCTGCACGCGATGCAGGTGAGACGCCGCGACGAGCTTCATCGTGCCCGTTACGCGGCGCATCCCCGCCATGGAGGCAAGCCGATCGTTAAACTCGCGCAGGCTCGGCATGGGTGGTTACTCCGCGTTCCCCTTCTGGAAGGGAGGGAGCACCTCCTTCATGAGGGTCTCGAGCATCTGCTCAAGGGTTTCGTCAAGCACCGGGTTCTGTTCAAACTGCCGGGCGTAAGCTTGCCCCGAAAGCGTGTCGGCAATTGCCGCAGAGAGCGCAGCGAGGGCATCGGGGATCTTGGAGAGCGCGATGCGTGCAAGCCACTTGCGCGTGCCGGCATAGAGGAGGGCGACTTGGTTGGCGGCGCTCATGGGGCATCCGGGCTTCTGGCGGATGGAGAACATGAGGGCGCGCCCGACGGCGAGCTGTTCAAGCGTCCCGGCGTCGAGGTCGGAGGCAAAGGAGGTGAAGGCTTCGAGTTCCCGGTATTGCGCCAGGAGCACGCGGAGGGGACCGGCGACCTTCTTCATCGCCTTGAGCTGCGCATCGCCACCGACACGGCTAACGGAGATGCCGGGGTTGATGGCGGGGCGTTGACCCTCGTGGAAGAGTCCGGCTTCAAGGAAGATCTGCCCGTCGGTGATGGAGATGACGTTCGTGGGGATGTAGGCGGAGATGTCGTTCGCCTGCGTTTCGACAATGGGAAGCGCGGTGAGGCTCCCGCCACCCTTCGCGTCCGAGAGCTGTGCGGCGCGCTCCAAGAGACGGCTGTGGAGGTAGAAGACATCGCCCGGGAAGGCTTCGCGCCCCGGCGGACGGCGCAAGAGGAGCGACATCTGCCGATACGCCTGCGCGTGCTTGGTGAGATCGTCGTAGATGATGAGCGCGTGTTCGCCACGGTTCATCCAGAACTCCGCCATGGCGCACCCGGAGTACGGCGCGAGATACTGCAGAGGCGCAGGCTCGGAGGCACCGGCGAGGACGATTGTGGTGTACGCCATCGCACCGGCTTCCTCCAGCTGACGCTTGAGAGCGGCGACGGTGGAGAGCTTCTGACCGATTGCCACGTAGAAGCAATGGACACCGGTCTTCTTCTGATTGAGGATGGCGTCAATGGCGATCGCCGTCTTGCCGGTCTTGCGGTCGCCGATGATCAGCTCGCGTTGCCCGCGCCCGATGGGCGTAAGGGCGTCGATGGCGACAAGCCCGGTTTGCATGGGCGTATCAACGTTGCGACGCTCGACAATCGAGGCGGCAGGAGCTTCGACCGGCATCTCCGCCTCGGCAGCGATTGCGCCCTTCCCATCGAGCGGACGCCCCAGAGCATCCACCACGCGCCCGGTAAGCGCAGGACCCGCCGGGACGGAAACCACGCGCCCGGTGCGATGGAAGCGATCGCCCTCGCGCACGTTCACATCGCTATCCAGAACCGCCACGCCCACAACGTCCTCTTCAAGGTTGAGTGCCAGCCCGGCAGTCCCGTTCTCCGTCTCGACCAGTTCGTTGTACATCACGTGCGTCAACCCGTCCACGCGAGCGATGCCGTCGCCCACGCTGAGCACGGTGCCGAACTCCGTCGTGTCAATCGGCTTGCCGGCTTCCTCCATGCGCTGACGAAGGAGGGCGGAGAGTTCATCTGGTTTCAATTGTGTCTTCATGACAATCCTTAAAGCGAATTAAAGCGTGCGCTTAAATGCCTTTGAAAGACGCTTGAGGCGCCCGGTCAAGGAGCCGTCAATCTGCGTATGCCCGGCGCGAATCCGAAGCCCGGCACCCAAGCCCGGATTGACCGAGAAGGTAACGTCCGTCTTTTCGCCGTAGGCTTCCCGCGCTTCCGAGGCGAGAGCGTCGGAGAGGGCAGGCTCCGGAGGCACGGCGAACTCTATCGCCACGCGCACTCGCCCCTCTGCGCGATCTGCCATCCGCCGGAAGAGGCGCACCGCGTGAGGCACCGTTGCCATCAAACCGTTCTCGGAGAGAGCTTCCAGAAGAACCCGCGTTGGCTCGGCGAGGGTGTCGCCCCACAACGCGTCAATCTCCTGCTTGTGCTTCGAGCGAGGCATACTGTGAAACGTGTGCGCCCAGTCGCGGAAAACCTCCGAGCCTTCCCACTGCGCCTCAAGCGCGTCCATATCCTCGCGGACGCGCCCCAGCACGTCGAGCGTCTGCGCAGCTTGCACCAGCGCACGAACGTATGGGCGGACGGTTTCCTCTTCGTTATACATAACGCCTCTACCGGAACTTCACGTTTGAAGCAATGTGATTCTGGTATGCCTGCTTCTGGTCATCGGTAAGCATGCCCGGGAGCAACGTTTCAAGCGCATGGGCGATCTCCGCTCCCGCTTGCTCGGTGCACTGCTTGAGCGTGGCGGTGCGTTCGGCTTCAAGAGCCTCCTCCGCCGCCTTTCGCTTTGCCACCATCGCTTCGTGCGCGGCAAGCTCCATCTCGGCAATGTGCTTGCGGGCTTCCGCGGCGCGTGCGTCGGCTTTGGCGCGAGCCTCGCGCTCAGCATCGGCAAGCACCGTGGCAGCCTTCACGTCAGCATCCGCGGCGGCTTTGCGCGCCTTCTCGGCATCCTCCAGCGAGGAGCGGATCTCCGACTCTCGCGATTCGAGGAAGCGCAGAATCGGACGCCACAGCACCTTCGCGAGGACAACCGCTGCCACCGCGAACGCCACCCACGTAAGGAGCAGAAGCTGGGTGTTAAAACCCTGCGGCAGAACGCTCCCCGGAGCCTCCGGGGGTTGCTCGGTTGTGGTCTGCGTTTCGACCATCTGCTCGCCTTACTTCAAGAGGCAGACAACCACGGCAAAGAGTGCCACGCCTTCAACCAGTGCGCCGGCAACCAACATCGCCGTCTGCAACTTGCCTGACATCTCCGGCTGACGCGCCATGCCCGTCAAAGCGGCAAATGCCGTCAAGCCGATGCCGATTCCTGCACCGATAGCTGCGAGACCCGCTCCAATCGAACCCATGTCGAACTCCTTGTTTCTACTTAGTGTTGAGGATGAACCATCATCCCGATGAAGATAGCTGAAAGCACCGTGAATACATACGCCTGCAAGCAAGCGATAAAGACTTCAAAGAGGTAGAGGCAGGCAGCCAGCGCGAGCGAGGGCAACGCCACCAGCCCCAGAATCGCCGTGAGAGCCGCCATCGCATAGAGCACGATGTGCCCTCCAAGCATGTTGGCGAAGAGACGGATTGCGAGAGCAAAGGTGCGCGCAAAGAGCGAGACCGCTTCCATGAAGAACATCACCGGGCGAAGCGGTCCGGGCAGACCCGAGGGCACAAGCGCGTGGATGAGAGCTCTGCCTCCGCCTTGGCGGAGCGTCCCGGCAAGAGCCATCCCCAGGAAGATCGTCGCCAAGCCCGCCGTAACGCTCACATTTCCCGTGGCGCACGTAAAGACGGGGATAAGCCCAAGCAGGTTGCACAGCAAGATGAAGAGGAAAATGGAGCAGAAGAAGGGCACATACCGCCGACCATACTCCGCGCCCCCGAAGTTGGGATAGACAATATCATCGCGGATGAAGAGCAGATACCGCTCAAGCAGTAACCCGATCCCGCTCGGGAGACGCCCGATCTTCCTGCGCCCGAACCACGCCAACGCGCACAGCAACGCCGCCACGAAGATCACCATCGTCGCATCAAAGTGGAAGATGGCAAGGACGTCTTTCCCCAGAGCCACAAGCCAGTCGCGATGCGTAATCGCGTCGAGCGTGCCCCAGTGGTGCAACACGTGGTGATTCACGTAATTCAGAAAGGCTTCGAGTTTCTCTTCCAAGTGCCTACCCGTCCTCAACAAAGGAAAGCAAGAGTATATGCCTCGCCGAATGCCAATGTCAAGAAAATACTTACCGCGAGGGATGTATTTTCCGTTAGATTTCTGTTAGGGCAATATTTGAGCCTCGTGAAAGCTCACCAAGCACAAGCGAAACCCTAATCCGGATCGCGCACGTGCGCCTTGAGGGCAGACTTAATGGCGTGCGCAAGCTCCGGCGAGATCCCCGGCTGAGAGGCGATCTCCTCCTCTTCGGCAGCAGCGAGTCGGCGCACCGAGCCGAACGCTTCGAGGAGCTGACGCTTCCGCACGGCTCCGATGCCCGGCAGTTCGTCGAGAATCGATTCCTTCAACGCCCGCAACCGCAACGAGCGGTTGAACGTAATGGCGAAGCGGTGCGCCTCGTCGCGCAGGCGCATCAGAATCTGCAACGCGCCCGAATCCCTGGGCAAGACCAAGTTGGGGCGTCCGTCGTCTAGGACGATCTCCTCGAAGTGTTCGTTCAGCCCTGCCACCGGGATGCGCTCGAAGAGCCCCAGCTCCTTCAAGACCCCTCGCGTGGCACGCACCTGCAACTCCGCGCCGTCGCACAAAATCAAATCCGGCAACGCGCCCCCCTCCTCTTGAAGGCGCGTGTACCTCCGGCGAATCACCTCCGCCATCGCGTGCGGGTCATCGTTCTCCACCGTGCGAATCCGGAACCGCCGATACCGCCTCTTATCCGGCACGCCCTCCACGGCAGAGACCATGGAAGCGACCGTATACGTCCCCATCAAGTGGGAGATGTCAAAGCATTCAATCACCGCGGGCGGAGCGTTCAGGCGAAGCAACCGCGCCAGCTCGGCAAGCCCCTCGGCGGCGTCCGGCTTACCGGGCTTCGGGAAAAGGCGAGCCTTGGCTTGACGGCGCGTCAGCTCCTTTAATGCCAACCACGTATCGCGCAACCGGGCGGCGCGTTCGTAATCCTGCGCCTCGGCAGCCTTCTGCATCTGCTCGCCAACTTCGCCGATGAGGTCTTGCCGTTCTCCACGCAGGAAGGCGCACGCCTCGTCAAACCGCGCCCGATACTCCGCTTCGGAAATCCGCCCTAGGCACGGCGCGGAGCAAAAGCGCACCACGTCGTTCATGCAATGCGTGTGATCCTCCGGCGAGGGGTGAAGGGCGGTGCACTTGCGCAACCCAAAGTGCTTCTCGGCAAAGTCCAGCGCGGTGCGCACAACCGTCGACGACGGAAACGGACCGAAGTACAACGCGCCGTCCTCCCGGATAATCCGGCACAACGCAAAGTGCGGGAAGGGCGTGTTGAGCGAGGCGCGGAGTGCTGGATAGCGCTTATCGTCGCGGAGCAGGATGTTGAAGCGCGGGCGGTAGGTCTTAATCAGATGACTCTCGGTAAGGAGAGCTTCCGCTTCGTTGCGCACCACGCGGATTTCGAGGTCCTCCACGTGATGAACCAAACTCTTCAATTTCGGCGGAGCGGTGCGCAGGGTGGAGGCGCGGAAGTAACTCGAAACGCGCCTCCGGAGGTTGACGGCTTTGCCGACGTAGATGATCGTCCCGGCGCGGTCGCGGTAGAGGTAGCACCCGGGCTTCTCCGGCAGATGTTTAAGCTTCTCCCGAAGAACGTCGTTCATGGCGCGCCTCAATCGAAGTGAATGCGCGGGTCAATCAACATGTAGCAGAAGTCGGAAATGAGGTTCCCGATGAGCTGAATCGACGCCGTCAGGACGAGCATCGCCATGAAGACCGCGTAGTCATGCCCCACCAGCGCGTGGAGCGAAAGTTGACCCATGCCGGGAATCTCGAAGAGCGTCTCAATAATCATCGACCCCGCGAAGAGCACGCCCAGCACGCTCCCGAAACCCGTCGCGATGGGAATCAAGGCGTTCCGGAGCGCGTGCCCCCAAATCGCTCGCCGACGCGTCGCACCCTTCGCCAACACCGTCCGCACGTAGTCCGCGCTCATCTGTTCCATGAGCGAATTCTTCATCATGATCGTCAGCAGGGCGAAGGAGGTCATGATATACGCCGTAACCGGGAGCACCATGTGATAGGCGCGATCCCAAAAGAGCGTCCAACCGCCCACTGCCGCCGCAGCGTCGCTCTCAAAGCCCCCAATCGGGAAGATGTCCCACAAGCCGTCCACCGTCCCGCTCAAGAACATCTTTAGGATCATGCCCACGGCAAACGCCGGCACCGCATACGCCGAGAAGACCAGCATACTCGAAGCGAAGTCGAAGGGCGAACCATGCCTTAACGCCTTCGCTATGCCCAGCGGAATACAGACAAGGTAGCTCATGAAGAAGGAGACCAGACCGAACCACAGCGACACCGGGAGCCTCTGGCGGATCAACTCCCACGCCGTCCTGTCCGGATACTCATAACTCCGCATCTTCATCCCGAGCCCATCCTTAAACGCCCAGGAGAGATACTGCTTCCACATCGGCTGGTCGAATCCGAACTGTTGCTCGAGGCTCTTCTTCATCTCCTCGCTGACCATGACGGCGTTTGCGCCTCCGCCGGCTTCACCGCCACCGCCCATGCCCCGCATCTGCGCCAACTTCATATCCACCGGTCCCCCCGGCAACAGACGCGTCAGGAGGAAACAAACCACCGTAATCCCGAAGAAGGTCGGCACCAGGAGCAAGAGACGGCGAATGAGGTATTGAAGTCGGTTCATGCCAAAGCCAAATCTAAAACAAAAATCCATCCCATTCTACCACACTTCCGCTCCCCCCACCCCACCCCCCGCAACCGAGTTCGGAGGAAACGCGAGGCGGACACGAGTCGAACTAGAGGCTACCTCACTCCAAACTCGGTTCGCCCATTCTTTTTTCTTAACTCCTGCCAGACACACACAACGGACGCCCCTCCGGGCGTCTCTACCCCACAAAATGACCCCGAAAAGACGAAAAATACCCCAAAAAGGAACGAAAAATCCTTCCAGCCCGTCTAAAAATGAAGAAGGGGCGGTTATAAAG
>CAVDHG010000060.1:0-10651 GCA_963608725.1 Agathobacter rectalis
GGGTGGGGGAGTTAGAGAAAAAGGTTGGGGGGAGGGGGAGATTTGCATGGAAGGGGGCGGTTTGGTACACTCCACCGAAATGCCCTCATAAGGTTCGCCGTATGGACTCCAAGATTCGAAGGCGAAGGAGGGTTAGGTGCGGTTTTCCACAGGAAGGAAAGAAGATGGATAAGGTCGCTTTCGGAACACAGATGCAGGATTTGCTTGAGGCAGAGAAGCCGGATTGCGGAGCCACCCTGCGCTTGATCGGGGAGCAACTTGCCGAGGACGCGAAGGCGTCTCTCCGCGCTTTCACGGCGTTGACGGAGACGGTGGTCAAGGTCAAGGACCTGCCCGGCGCGGTGGCGTGCGTGGCGTTCTATGCCGAGCGCGGGGCGGAGCTTCGCGGGATTGACCTGCCCCGGATGCGCGAAGTGGTGCGCCGGAGCGCGTCGACCACGGAAGAGAAGCTGTTAATTGATTCCATCGGGCTGAACACGGCGATTGCTACGGCGATTGTCCGGCGGATGCAGGTCTTGATGGCGTTGAAGCCGGGCGTTTACGTGAGCAGCGCGTCGTGGGGCTTCGGTCAGGTGCAGAGCATCGACACCTTCTACGGCAAAGTGATTATCGACTTTGAGGGCAAGAAGGGTCATGCCATGAGCCTCACGGTGGCAGGGCAAAACCTTTCTGTGGCAGATGACGCGCACTTGATGACGCGCCTGATGAAGAACCGCGCCGAGATTGAAGAGCTGGTTGCCAAGCACCCGGCGGAATTGGTGCGCCTGACCCTGACGAGCTATGGCGCGATGCCCGTGCAACGCCTCGCCGACCGCTTGGCGGAGATTGGGTTGGTGCCGGTGGCGAAGTGGAAAGCTTTCTGGGAAGCGGCTCGGCGCGGGTTGAAGGCGGACAAGGCGCACCCGGTGGACATCCCTGCCAAGCGTAGCGACCCCATCCGCCTGCTCGAAGAAGAGGAAGACTACGGCGAAAAGTGGTTGAAGCGGTTCGCGAAGGAGCGCGACGTCAAGGCGATATACGATGGCGTCCTTGCCATGCTCTCCGCCAAGAAGGGCACCGTGCCCGATAGCTACCGGGACGTACTCACCAACCGCCTGAACTTCGCCCTGAAGGGTGCGGAGAATGTGGACTTTGCTCGGTACGCGCAAATCGCCGTTCTCCTGCGCAAGCTTGAGCTCTCCACGCCCGAGGAACAGCTTCGCCAGGTTGAGACGCTCCTTGCGGTGGACGAACAGGATAACTATCTCTCTGCCATGCACGGGCTTTCGGCTCGCGACGTGGCGGCGATCGTCTCCTTCATCCTTGCCGTCAAGCCGGAGGCGAAGGCGGAGATCTTGGCGCGTCTGCCCAAGCTGAGCAATATCGCGCTTGGCGCAACGCTCAGTGCCCTCGCCGGAGACGAGGAGACCGGTGCCACGGTGCGCACCCTGCTTGCTCGGCGTGCGGATCCCGTGCCCACGTTGGTCGTCTGGGCGCTTCGCAATCGCGCCGCCGCGGAAGCGTGGAAGGCTCCGGCTTTGAACGATTTGGTAACGCAGGCGATTCACGTGGTCGAGCAGCGGCTCGCCGGCGAGAATCTCAAGATGCGCAACGTCTTGCAGGGCTTCTTTGACAGCGCGAAGTGGCTGGAGGAGATCTGCAAGGAGCTGAGTGCGTTCGAGCGTCAGGTTCTCTTTGAGCGCATCCAGGCGTCGACCTCGTGGGACACGGCGTCTCAGCGCAACATTCTGGTGCGCATGGTGCGGTTTGACCCCGAGCTCTCGCGCTTGCGTCGCGCTGTGAAGGCTCTGGAAGAGCATCAGCACCTGACGTCGCTCCGGTCGCTCACGGCGTACAAGCTGGCGTATGACCACCTCATCAACGAAGAGATCCCCGCCAACGTGCGCGACATCGCCACGGCGCGGAGCTACGGCGACTTGCGCGAAAACGCGGAGTATCAGTTCGCCAAGGATCATCAGCGCGTCTTGCTCTCCAAGCAGGACGAAATGGATCGCACGCTTCGCCTCCTGAAGTCGACCGACTTCGCCAACGTCTCCTGCGACACGGTAGCGATGGGCGTGGGCGTTACGGTGGCGACGAAGTCGGGCAACGTGACGTACACCATCCTCGGCGAGCTGGATCGCGACGAAGCACTCAATATCATCTCCTGCCGTTCCCGCTTGGCGATCGCCCTCTTGGGGCACAGGGTTGGCGACACCGTGGAGCTTCCTGCCGAGAAGGGGACGGAGTCTGCCACTATCACGGCTATCGCGCCTTTGAGCGAGGCGGTTAAGGCGTGGCTGGCGAACATCCCCACCGCCTACGAGCCTACAGTCTAGGTTATGCCTTCAGCCAATACGAAGCACCGGGTTCGCGGCAGCTCGAAGCGTGTTGCCGAGGCGTTGAAGGCGTTTACGCGTGTGCTGATTACGGCGCACGTGCGCCCGGATGGCGACGCCACGGGTTCGTGTGTGGCGATGGCGCGTCTCCTCAAGGCGCAGGGCTGGGAACCGGTTGTCGCGCTCTCGCCCATGGGGATGGGGCCGCCGAAGTTCTTGTTGGAGTATGCCACGTGTATCGCGCCCACCAACGTCCGCGCTAAAGACTACGATTGCGCACTGGTGTTGGACTGTGGCGGGATTGACCGCATTCCCGAGGGCCCGCTTCGGGACAGCGTCGCCAAACTCCCGGTGCTGACGATTGACCACCACGTAACGGGTGCCTCGTGGGGGCTTGCCCGGTGGATCGTCCCGGACGCCAGTAGCACGGGCGAGCTGGTCTACCGTTTCGCACGCAAGATGAAGTGGCAGCTCGACCGCGAAACGGCAGAAGCCCTCTGGGTCGCGCTCGTAACCGATACCGGGCGTTTCGCCTATTCGTGTACGCACCCCTCCACGCTCCGGGCTGCCGCGGAGATCTTGGCTTGCGGGGTGGACTCCTCTGCCATTAACGATCGCCTCTATCTCTACGCCAGCGAGGGAGCCGTGCTCCTCAAGCGCAAGGCGTATGACTCGCTCATCACCTGGTTCCGCGGGCGCGTTGCCTGCATCTGCCTAACGGCGCGGGACTTCCGGCGTGCCGGCGTGGCGAAGAGCGAGATTGAAGACGTCATCGACATCCCCCGCTCCATCCCCTCGGCGAAGGTCTCGATCTTCTTTTACGAGACCAAGGAGAAGCCCGGCGTTACGCGTTTGAGCATCCGGACGCGGGGCGACACGCCCGGCTTCTCCGCTGCGTCCATTGCCGAACACTTCGGGGGCGGCGGTCATCTCCTAGCCGCGGGGTGCGAAATCACGGCTAAGCCGAAGGACGCCATGGAGACGCTCAAGGACTATCTCGCGCCCCTCTTTGCTGACCCTGCGAGTGCCGAAGTTCTCCCCCCGCCCTCCGAAGCGTAAGCTCTCGGCGCGGTGTGCTATGATAAGGGTACTGTTGTTCCGGGAACAAAGGAGTAGAACATGATTGTCGACACGCTCGAACACGCTTCCGCCCTCGCGCTGGGCGATCGCTTCGCTAAGGCATTTGCTTGGCTCAAGGAAGCCGTCAAGAATCCGCCCGCGCCGGGGCACCACGTCTTGGAACGCGCCGACGATGGCACCGAGACGCTCTATGCGAATGTTCAGGCGTATGCCACGCGTGCCCCGCAGGATTGCCCGCTGGAGTACCACCGAGCTTACGCCGACGTTCAGTTCCTCCTTGAGGGACAGGAAGCGATAGGCTGGCGCCCCCTCACGAGCGACCTCGCCGAGCGTAAACCCTACGACGAAACCAACGACATCGGCTTCGTTGAAGGCACGGGCACGCCCATCCCCTTCCCGAAGGACGGCTTCTTTGTCCTCTTCCCGCAGGACGCCCATGCCCCCGGAATGCGCGTCCCCGGCGCGGAAAACGTACGCAAAATCGTCGTTAAAGTGCTCCTGTGATTCCCGTTCGCCGTCTGGGCGTCATTGCCAACCCATCCCGTGCTCACGCCGAGACCGGGCGCAATGCGCTTCTTCGCGCCGCGAGCGAGGCGGGGATCGCGCTCTATGTGGAGCCGGACTTCGCCCCGCTCTTTCCCGGAGCCGAGCCTTGCCCGCCGGACGCCTTTGCCTCGAAGGGCGTGCAAGGGGTGGTCTCTCTGGGCGGGGATGGCTCGCTCTTGGCAGCTGCGCATACCTTGGACGGCTCCCCGCTCCCGCTCATCGGGCTTAACGTTGGGCACCTTGGTTACCTGACAGCTGCGAACGAGGAGGGCTTCGGCGCAATCCTCTCCGCGCTCGCAGCGGGGCACTACACGATTGAGGCGCGCTCCACCCTCTCAGCCGTGCTGGACGCTCCTTCCGCTTCGCCCTTCCAATCCGCGCTCAACGATGTCGTGATCTCCCGCGCCGAGGGTGGACGCGCCATTGCGCTCCTCGTCGCGCTCGACGGTGCGCCCGTGGCGCGGTATCTCTGCGATGGCTTGATCCTCTCGACGCCAACCGGGAGCACGGCATATGCGCTCTCCGTGGGCGGACCCGTGGTGGCTCCGACGGCGCGTGTGCTCGTCTTGAGTGTGATTGCTCCGCACGCGCTCAGTGCCCGCCCGCTCGTGGTTCCGGAGTCTACGCGAATCGAAATCCGGGTTGACCCGGAGGGAGCCGACCGGGCGAATGTCTATACCGACGGCATCTCCCGGGCAGAGCTTCTCCCCGGCGGTGCGCTCCGCGTGGAGGTTTCGCCCACGCCTGTCCGCCTCATGGTGCCCGAGGGGCACTCGCCTTACGCCGCGCTGGCTCGCAAATTGGGCTGGAGCGCAGCCTTTACGCGCTAACCTTCTCTTCCTCTCCGGAATCCGACTTGCCCGGGCGAGCCTTCTCGCGGTATAATAGAACGAATTTTACAACCTAAGGAGGAAACATGAGTTGTCCCTACGCTTGCTCGAGCGAAGTCGAGCACATGACTACGGTTGCCAAGGGCGCGAAACACGCTCCCGCCCCAATCCCCGAGGAGGGCAAGTGGGTCAAGGCTTACGAAACCAAGGATATCTCCGGTCTTACCCACGGCGTAGGCTGGTGCGCGCCTCAGCAGGGTGCCTGCAAGCTGACGCTCAACGTCAAGGAAGGCGTCATTCAGGAAGCTCTCGTTGAGACCATCGGATGCTCGGGCATGACCCACTCCGCCGCCATGGCTGCCGAAATTCTCCCCGGCAAGACCATCCAGGAAGCGTTGAACACCGACCTCGTGTGCGACGCGATCAACACCGCCATGCGCGAGCTTTACTTGCAGATTGTCTACGGGCGCACTCAGAGCGCGTTCTCCGAGGACGGTCTGCCGATCGGTGCCGGGCTCGAGGACCTCGGCAAGGGTCTGCGCTCCCAGGTGGGCACGATGTACTCCACGAAGCAGAAGGGCGTCCGCTACCTCGAGATGGCTGAAGGCTACGTGAAGCAGATCTATCTCGACAAGAACAGCGAAGTCTGCGGGTATGAGTTTGTCCACATGGGCAAGTTCATGGAAGCCGTCAAGAAGGGTCAGGACGCGAACGAAGCGCTCAAAGCCTGCACCGGCACCTACGGCCGCGTAACCGCCGAGCAGGGCGCGGTGAAGTCGATTGACCCCCGCCACGAGTAAGGAGGAAGTATCATGGCACTTTTTGAATCCTACGAACGTCGCGTCAATCAAATCCTTCCCGTTCTCGCCAAGTATGGCATCTCTTCCATCGAGGAGTGCCGCGAGATCTGCAAGGCAAAGGGTTTCGATCCCTACGAGATTACCGAGAACATCCAGAAGATCTGCTTCGAGAACGCCAAGTGGGCATACACCGTCGGCGCCGCAATCGCCATTAAGAAGGGTTGCACCAAGGCTGCTGACGCCGCTGAAGCCATCGGCGAAGGCTTGCAGGCGTTCTGCATCCCCGGCTCCGTGGCGGACGACCGCAAGGTCGGCTTGGGTCATGGCAACCTCGGCGCGATGCTCCTGCGCGAAGAGACCCAGTGCTTCTGCTTCCTCGCCGGACACGAATCCTTCGCCGCCGCCGAAGGCGCGATCGGCATCGCTATGAAGGCGAACAAGGTGCGCAAGCAGCCCCTGCGCGTCTGCCTCAACGGCTTGGGCAAGGACGCTGCGTACATCATCAGCCGAATCAACGGCTTCACCTTCGTGGAGACCGAGTTCGACTACTTCACCGGCAAGCTCAACATCGTGAAGGAGATTCCCTTCTCCGATGGTCCGCGTGCCAAGGTGCGTTGCTACGGCGCGGACGATGTTCGCGAAGGCGTCGCCATCATGTGGCAAGAGGGCGTGGACGTTTCCATCACGGGTAACTCCACCAACCCCACGCGCTTCCAGCACCCCGTCGCCGGCACCTATAAGAAGGAATGCGTCCTCGCTGGCAAGAAGTACTTCTCGGTCGCTTCCGGCGGTGGCACCGGGCGTACCCTCCACCCGGATAACATGGCTGCAGGCCCTGCCTCTTACGGCATGACCGACACCATGGGGCGTATGCACTCCGATGCGCAGTTCGCCGGTTCCTCCTCCGTCCCCGCGCACGTGGAGATGATGGGCTTGATCGGCATGGGCAACAACCCGATGGTCGGCGCAACTGTCGCCGTCGCGGTCGCCGTCGAAGAAGCCTCCAAGTAAACCGGGCGTTACTGGCTCTACCCTTCAGGGTAAGCCCAAGGGGAATCCGGACCTCGCGCTTCCCCTCTATCCAAACGGAGTGGATGCCAACTCGGCATCCGCTCCGTTTTTTTGTACCCTTTCACCCCCTCTTTTCCCCAACCCTTCCCCTCCACCCCCGCAACCGAGATTGAGGAGTCTCCGCACCGCGTTCGGGTCAATCTCGGTGCGGAGAGACCCGAAACGCGGTTGCGGGGACTTTTCCAGAAGAGACTCGGGCGGTGTTGCATAAGTGCTTGAGTTTTCGACGACCGATTCGCGCCTTTTTCACGATAAGGGCTTGCCCTTCCTGGGGATGTACCGAAAAAGGGAAGAGTAGGGGGCAAAAGCGGGGGGATTTTGAACCCAAAAAGAGGGGTCTCCGCACCGCGATCGAGGTGAGTCCGGTTCGCGTTTGGGTGAAACGCGGTGCGGAGACACCTCGATCTCGGTTGCGGGGGTGGGGGTGAGAAAGTGTAAAAAGAGTCTAGGCAGGAGGGGGGGAGTTTTGGTATACTCCTGCGCCAATGACACGACAGAGCGTTTCGAGGAAGTTCGTCAAACCTCTGGGAGTGAAGGGTAAAGGTTAAGCCGAAACCCGTCTCAAGGTGTCAGGGATTTTAGACGCCCCCATCGTCTATCGGTTAGGACACGGGCTTTTCATGCCTGTAAGAGGAGTTCGACTCTCCTTGGGGGTGCCACTTCTTTAAGCGGTATTCGCGTTTCCTCTTTATTAAAAGCAGAAAACCTTCCGGGCGGGTTTGACCCTCCGGCGGTGGCGGTTTGTTAAAATAAAAGCATGGATACGGATACCTTTCAGAAGATGGTCTCGGGCGCGTGGTACGAGCCTTGCAAGTTGAACGAGGTGCGCCGTCAGGCGCAGATGCTCTGTGCGCAGTACAACGCGTTGCGGGTTGAGGACGCCGCCGGGCGCGAGGCGTGTTTGAAGGAGCTTCTAGGGGCGATTGGCGAAGGGACGATGATTGAGCAGCCCTTCCACTGCGACTACGGGAAAAATATCCGCCTCGGTGCGCGGTGTTTCCTGAACTATCAGTGCATTCTCTTGGATTGTGCGCCGATAACCTTCGGCGAGCACGTCCTCTGCGGGCCCAATTGCGGGCTGTACACGGCAGTCCATCCGGTTGACCCTGCCCAACGCCTCACGGACGTGGAGCGTGCGCTTCCGATCACCTTGGAAGATAATGTGTGGTTGGGTGGGAGCGTAACCGTTCTGCCGGGGGTAACGATCGGGCGGAACACGGTGGTCGGCGCAGGGAGTGTGGTAACGAAGAGTTTGCCCTCGAACGTTGTCGCCGCCGGGAATCCGGCGCGTATCATCCGGGAACTCTAAGGGGCGCGTTCGCGTTTTGTCTTCCTCGTGCGTGCCCGGAGCGCGGTGCGGGGAAGGTCTGCGGGCGGGGCTTTTTGTTATACTGGGCTAAACATGGGAGGTCGGAATGACCCTGGTTTGGCAAACGCTTTCGCAGTTCTGGGCAACGCTTGTAGCGATGGCTCCTTGGTTGCTCTTTGGCTTCTTCTTCGCCGGGGTGTTGCGCATTTGGTTTTCGCCGGAGCGGATTAGCAGTTTTCTGGGACAACAGGCGGGGTGGCGTTCGATTGCGTTGGCGGTGGCGTTGGGGGTGCCCTTGCCCCTGTGCTCGTGCGGCGTGCTCCCGGTGGCGGCGGGCTTGCGCAAAAGCGGAGCGGGGAAGGGGGCAACGGCTGCCTTCCTCATCGCCACGCCTCAGACGGGGGTGGACTCCTTCTTCGCCACGTGGTCGCTCCTGGGCGGATTCTTCGCCTTCCTGCGCGTGGCGGTCGCGGTGGTAACGGGGATTGTGGGCGGACTGCTCGTGGATGCGGTTGACCCCGAGAAGGGACGCGTCGAGACGGTAAAGACGGTTGCGCCCGAGGCGAAGCGCGGTTGGCTAAAGGGCGTGTGGGGCGTCTTTCAATATGGTTACGGCTCGCTCTTTGGGGGCGTGGCGAAACCGCTCCTCTGCGGACTGGTGCTTTCGGCTCTGATTGTAACGTTCGTCCCGCCGGAGGTCTTCTCTGAGAAGTGGTTGGGGAACGATTGGATCGCCTTCCCGGTGATGCTCCTCGTGGGGATGCCGATGTACGTGTGCAGCACGGCGTCGATTCCGGTGGCACTGGCACTGATCGCGAAGGGGATCTCGCCGGGGGCGGCGTTGGTCTTCCTCATCGTTGGACCTGCGCTCAACGGCGCGAGCTTGACAACGCTTTGGGTATTGCTCGGGAGGCGGTGCACGTGGGTACACTTGGGCGTGGTCGCGCTCGGGGCGACGCTTGCAGGGCTTGCGCTCAACGCGATGGACGCACTTTGGCAGGTCTTGCCGGAGTATGCGCAAGGTGCGTCGGCGTGCTGTAAGGAAGGGATCTTTGCGCAGGGAGCCGTGCAGGTGGTGTGCGCGGTGATTTTGGCGACGTTGCTCGCGCTCCACCTCGTGGTTCTCCCGTGTTGGAGGCGCGTTGCGGGGCGTGCTCCGCGGGCAGTGCTGACGGGGAGCGCGAAGCGTGTGGTGGTGCGCGGGATGGCGTGCGACCACTGCCGGGCATCGGTCACGAAGTTGCTCCAGGGGTATCCGGGTGTGGCGAGCGTAACGCCCGAAGGGGAGGACGCCTTCCGCGTCGAGGGCGAGCTTCCGGAGTCGCTCAGCAAGGACATCGAATCGCTCGGGTTTGCCTTGGAGCGTGTGGACGAGGCGAAGGATGCGTAAGAGGATTGCCATCATCGCCAATGGCGAGGAGCCGCGGTCAAGCATGGAGCGGGAGGCGTTGGGCGCCTGCGCCGGATGCGTGTGCTGCGACCGCCTGCCCCCGGAGGGCGCGCCGGAGCTGTTGCAGGTGGTTGGCGATTTGGACACGGTTCAGCGAGAGGCGGTTGCGCCCCAGTTGCTTACGGACAAGCACGCCGATCAGGAGAGCAACGACCTCTCGAAGGCGATGCGGTGGGTGCGGACGCGGTATGCCGGGGAGGACGCGCAGGTGGCGTTCTTCGGCGTAACGGGGAAGCGGGAGGATCACACGCTCGCCAACCTCGCACTCATTGCGGGGTTCGAGATGGCGGAGAGCATCTACACGCCTGCCGGGTTCTTCCGGGTGTTGCAGGCGGGGGAGCACCGGGTTGCAACGATGCCGGGGGGCGCGGTCTCCTTTCTCTCCTTCGTGCCCCAGCGGATTTCGGCGACAGGCGTGGTCTGGCAGGTGCAGGATCTCCTGCTGGATACGCTTTGGCGCGCCACGCTCAACCGGTGCACGGGCGCGGAAGTTACCGTGCGCGGGGAGGCTCCGCTACTTGTCTTTCAACCTTGGAGGTCATGATGAAACGCCTTGTTCTGCTGTTGCTTTGCCCGTTGCTCCTCGCGGTGGGGGCGTGCTCGCCGTATTGGTACGAACCCAATCCGCAGTTTGTGGTGCAGGATTCGCGGTTGAACTGGGTGCAGATCATCTATCAGAGCGCGGAGAATGCGCCCCGCGTGCGGTGCAATTATGACAATAGTGGCGTGATCACCGTGCTGGAGGGGCGTTCGGTAACGGTGGGGGACGACTTTAATATTGAGTATGAAAAGGCGGACTTCGGCGACGTGCGCAAGTATCGCTACACCATGCAGAAGGCGATGTTCCGGGAATCGTTGCAGGCTTTGGTGGACGCCGGGCTGATGAAGGAGGAGAAGGCGAACGAGGAGACGCCGATGTACCCGAAGATTCTCGTCCGGGCGAATATCAACCACCACAAGATTGAGAAGTTCGTCTTTAATGAGACGCTTGCTGCCGAGATCCGCACGCAACTCTTCCAGTTCAAAATGTCTGGCATGCTCCAATCCCCCTAACCCCCTCTAACTCCACCCCTCCGCACCGCGATCGAGGTGAGTCCGCACCGCGTTTGACCCGATCGCGGTGCGGAGAGAGGGGAAACGCGGTTGCGGGGTGGTGGGTTTGACGGGGTGGGGGGAGGTTTGGTATCGTATCGTATTCAGTGCGGAAAGGAAAGACTGATGGCGATTTTGTTAGGCGTCTTGTTTGT
>CAVDHG010000061.1:0-10529 GCA_963608725.1 Agathobacter rectalis
TGAACCGAGTTTGGGGTCTGTCCGCACCGAGATTGGGTCAAACGCGGTGCGGAGAGAGGGGAAACTCGGTTACGAGGGGAGGTGGGGTTGAACCGAGTTTGGGGTCTCTCCGCACCGCGTCTCCCTCCTCTCCGCCTCGCGTTCGGGGGAAAGGCGGTTGCGGGGGTGGAGGGGGAGGGGTGATTTTGGGAGGGGGAAAGATTGGGGGTTGACAAGGGGAGGAGGGTTGCGGTATGCTTAAGGCAAGATAAGGAGGGGCAAGTAGAACGCGCCCCCAATAAACGATGAAGCGGATTTCGTCTTATAAGCAGGCTTTTCCTACCGGGCGGGGCATTTCCCAGCAGGTTGTGCGGGTGCTTTGTCTCATTATCGCCTTCTCCACCGGAGCCTCCACCGCCTCCGCAGACTGGGACTATAAGACGAAGTTGACCTTTCATTATGATTACCCAACAAGTTATTCCTATACGCGAACACCCGTAGACTGGGACGCGCTTAAGGTGCGTGAGCCGGAAGCTCCCCTAGAGACGAACGAAATCTTCCGCGTGGCAATCGTGCAAGACGCCCGAACCGATAAGAGCTCGCTTCCTTTTACCATTGACGAAGCCGGGCAATTGGTTGGATGTTCCACTAATGACGTGCAGGTGGCATGGTGTACACTATCCCTCAATGTCCTCGAAGCAGGAACAGCGGACTATATCGTCGTTGGTGATAAAGCAGGATTCCCTGCCGGCAAGCCAGATAGCAAGGGGACGTCATGCTACATTTCTGCATCATACGAGGCAGGCTTCGAAGCGAAAGAGGGGGCAACCGTTACCAATTATCTCGTAGCACTCGATACCCGCGACCGCGATGGTGAAGAGGGTTGCCCCGGAGAACCCAAGCGCGTCTCGCGTTATGCCGTGCGTGAAATCGCCGATGTAACAAACACGCCACCAGACGCCGACCCAGACGAAGCGGTGGCTACGTATTATGATGTTTACGTAGCTGCTGCTCCCAACAAAAAAAACCTTACAACCATTGCGCCCCCCGGGTGCGAACTCTCTGCCGATTTCAAAACCTTCGTAACCAATTCTTGGACGAACACCATGGCAATCTCCTCCTATACCGTTGTGGATCCTGAGACGGGTAAAGAAACGATGCTCACGGGCAAAGAGCTGGAAGACTACCTTACGCCCACCTTCTCGGGGGCAACGATTGCTTCCGGGAGCACGGCTCTCGCCTCCGCGCAGGTGCTCTCGGCTGAGGAAAACACCACAACCTCCGCCTCTACCTCCGGGAATATGACGATCACAGTCACCTCGCCGGATCTCATCTACTACACGCTTTGGACGAGCACTTCGCCACAGGCGGACAGCACCTGGCAAACGTGGGAAGAGTTCCTCACAAAGCTCAACGAAGAACGTGAAGAAAAAGGGCTTGACATTTCGGACGCGAAAGCGTATTCTAAGTTCAGAGTTAATGAAGGGGGAACAGCGATTGTTCTTCCAAAGGTGGAAGGCGAGGCGAGGCGGTTCTACCAGCTTCGCGGAGCTAGCCACTAAAGAAAGGAGCAGGAAAATGAAGGGTGCATTATCAGCGGTTATCAGCGCATTGGCGTTGGGAGTCCTTTCTGCTGCCGAGGTATCGGGGAGCAACAACGTCGTGGTTGTCCAGAAGGAAGTCCGCGAAAGCTCTAAGGGGTGGCAACTGCTCTGCGTCCCCGTTAACGGTTTTAGCATTGACAACGCGACCGATGGGACGATTGATGTCAATGACTTCCTCCCCGCCGAGTACTACAACGTCGGCTCCACGCTCTACACCGTAGACGACAAAGGGAAATCGACCCTTGCTTGTACGTTGACTACCGACACAGATACTAGTACTACCGCATGGACTCCCGCGACCACCCTCACCGGCGGTCAGATCTTCTGGGTGAAGAACAGCGAGGAGGATACGTCGGCGGAGAATATCGATTCCTTCTCCCTCACAGCTACCGAGACGACGACCACTTCTGAGAGTGCAGACACCATCCTCTTCTGCGGGCAGGAGCGTACACCCGATACCATCACGCGCCCGGATGACGGCGCCATCGCCCTGCTGAAGAATGACGGAGCCGACACCATCGCGCTCGCGGATATTGTTTCTTCGCCGGTCTCTGGAGACGAAATCCTCGTCATCCAAGACGGGAAGAAGAACTACATGAGCTACTACTACAACGGCGCCATCTGGAAGAACCTCTACACCAGAGCGGACTCCTCTGCGGTTACCATCCTCCCCGGTGAAGCGTTCTACTACCAGAGCGCGAAGTAAACGAATTAAGGCAAGTAGTAATGAGAAAAGTTCTCGGGTGCCTTTTGGGAATCTGTTTGGCGGTATCGGCGCAAGCCGTTACCGTCAAGTGGACTATTCCCACCGGCGATTACACCAGCGATCTGGGTGGCATCTATTTCGTTTACTCCACCACCCAAGTAACGGACTACGACGCGCTCTACACCGGCACGAAGGATCTCGCCTCCGGCGGGACGAGTGGCACCTATACGCGCTTTGATGGCGACTTCCTCTCTCCGAACATGGCATTGGGCGGACTCGAGAGCCTCACTGCCTCCACCACTGGGTACTACTACCTCCTGGTCTTCAGTTCCACAGATAAATCCCTCTACGCCGTGGGCGGAGACAAGCAGTATGTCTCCGGTGGTTCCAAAGGCATCTATGAGCCGACGGTGGATGGCGTCAAGCCCGAAACCGGCGACTATGTGGATATGGGTGGCTTCATCGGAGGTAACTGGTCGGCTGCCACCGTCCCCGAGCCCACCCTTCTCTCCCTTCTTGCTTTTGGCGTCGCTGGGCTTGCCCTCCGCCGGAAGAGTCATTGCTAAGTAACAAACAGGACATTGCACACGATGAAGTCCCTCTCCTCTCTCCTCCTTGTTCTCGCCCTCTTCGGCGCGGCATCGGTGGCTCAAGCTATTACGTTTAACTGGAAAACGCCAAACGAAACCTGGGGCGCAAACGTTACCGGCGGTGCGCTGGTCTACAACGCCTCCGACAGCGTTACGTACAATGCAGCCTCCCTCGTGGCTCTCGCGAAGAGTGATACGGCGTACGATGGCTTCACCAACGTAGTCGACGCTGAAGACGAAACCGCCTGGGCGTTTGACTCCACAGCCTACAATAACACTGCGGTCTCCGACTCCGGGAAACACACGGATTCTGGCACCTACTTCATCGTCCTCTTCGATGCGGAGGGCAAATATGCCATCGCCCAGTTCGCCGCCTCGGAAACGGCGAAATCGTGGTCAGCCGACCCCAGCGACATATCCTCCTTCACCTATTACAAGCCCACCTTCACGGGCACGCTGGTGCCTGAGCCTTCGCTGTTGGCTCTGCTTGCCCTCGGCGTGGCAGGGTTGGCTCTGAAGCGTCGCGCCTAGTGGCGTTCTTGCTCGTGCGGTTCGCGGGCGGGTGCGGTAGCTCCCGTCCGCTTCGTTTCCACCTCCGCACGTGGCTCCTCCCTACCTTATATATAGGGGAAGTGTACCCAGCGCACAGCTTGAACCGGTTTTGGTATACTGCTGAGGAGAGACAGAGGAGATCCGATGCCCGGAGCTACACGTAAATCCTTTGAACTGACCGCCAGCCTCGAAGACTACCTCGAAGCCATTAAGGAGCTTATCGACGCCGGCAATCATGGGCACGCGCACACCAGCGACATCGCCAAACGCCTGAAGGTGAAGATGCCCTCAGTAACCAACGCCCTCGGCGTCTTGCGCGACCACGGCTTCATCCACTACGACACGAACTACCCGGTTACCCTCACCGAGCTGGGCGCACAGGTTGCCGAGCGGGTGATCCGTCGGCACCGGGTGCTTAAGAGCTTCCTCAGCCAGGTGCTTGACCTCGACGCCCTCGACGCCGGAGCCACCGCCTGCCGTATCGAGCACGTGATTGACGACACGCTGATCGCCCGCCTCGAAGTCTTGACCCAGGAGCTTACCGCTCCGAGGCGGTGCGTGCTGTTGCGCCGTCGCCTCAAGGCAGGCTACCGCGAGTCGCGCCCGGTGCTCCCCACGCTCGGAGATTGACAGCATGACACATGAAGCGATGTTGGCGCGAGCCCATGATGTGCTCGCCACGGAAATCGAAGGACTGAAGCGCGCAGACGCCGCCCTCGACGGCACCTTCTGCGAAATCGTCGAGGCAATGCTCAAGACCTTAGAGCGGGGCGGGAAGATTGTCGTAACCGGGATCGGGAAGAATATCCATGTGGGCGAGAAGATCGCCGCCACGATGGCAAGCACCGGCTCCACCGCCATGCTCCTCAATCCCGTCCAAGCGATGCATGGCGACCTGGGCATGGTTACCCCCTCGGATATCGTCCTTGCCATCAGTTACTCCGGAGAGTCCGACGAAGTCATCCGCCTGATCCCCTCGCTGCGCCGAATCGGCGTTAAGGTGGTGGGCATGACCGGGAAGGCGGATTCCTCCCTGGCAAAGAACAGCGATTGGGTCTACCGGATTGACTGCGGGCGCGAGGCTTGCCCCTTCAATATGGCACCGACCACGTCCACCACCGCCACCCTCGCCCTCGGCGACGCCCTGGCGATGGCTCTGCTTGAAGCACGCGGGTTCCGCAAGGAGAACTTCGCGCTCCTCCACCCGGCAGGGGCTATCGGGCGAGCGTTGCTCTTCCGCGTGAAGGATATCATGCGCACGGGCGACCGGCTCGTCTCCCTCCCCGAGACGGCGAAAGTCAAGGATGCCGTGGTGGCGATGACCTCCTCGAAGTCCGGCTGCGCGTGCATCACCGCGCCCGATGGCGTCCTGCTGGGCATCTTCACCGATGGCGACCTGCGCCGCCTACTCTCCTCGGGCGAAGCCGACCCCATGGCGCGATGCATCACGGAAGTGATGATCCGCAACCCCATTCGGATCCCCCTCGATGCGCTCGCGGTGGAAGTGCTCAACGTCTTTGAGAATCACAAGGTGGACGATCTGCCCGTCGTGGATGCCGAGGGCAAGCTCGCCGGCACGATCGATATTCAGGATCTGCCCCGCATGAAGATTCTCTAACGCCACCCCGGCACGCCCAGCATGGTCTACCTCTTCCTCGGCACGGATGACTACCTCAAGCGCAAGGGCGCAGAGGCAGTCATTGCCGAGTTCGTCCCGGAGAGCGAGCGCGACTTCGGCTTGGAAGTCCTCGACGCGCAGTGCGACGTTTGCGCCAAGGTGCTCGACGTCCTCCAGCGCGCCCGGGAGGCTCTCTACACCGAGAGCTTCTTCGGCGGCGGGAAGGTGGTCTGGCTCAAGGAAGCCAACTTCCTCCCCGGCGCGAAGGGGCAAGCCGTGGAAGCGCAGGCGGCGAAGGAGGCGGTGAGTGCCTTCTGCGAGCTGATTCAGCAGTCGCCCGCCCCGGAGGGGCACCACCTGGTGATCACGGCGCGGACGTGTTCAGCCTCTTCGCGCTTCTACAAGTGGATCGCTCAGCAGGGCAAGGTGCAAGCGTGCGGAGCGGAGGTGCGCTCCTATCAATTGGAGAAGGTGGCTCTGGAGAGGCTCGCGCAGTTCCTGCCCGAGAGCCACGTGCAGATGGCTCCAGCCGTCCAGCGGGCGTTCGTCCAGCGCGTAGGGGCGGATTCGTGGACGCAGGTCTCGGAACTGGAGAAGCTGCGCACCTATCTGGGGCAGGACGGCGCACAAGCCTCGCTCCAAGACGTGGAGGCGGTTACCTCCCCGGCGGTGGAGGTCGAGCCCTTCGAGCTTTCCAACGCCATCCTCCAACGTTCACCCACGCGCCTCGTTGAAGCCATCGCGCTCCTGAGTAGCAATAAGAACGCCGCCTTCCCAGCAGTGGCTTCGGTGCTCAATCTCCTCAACGACCTCTGTGCGCTCCGCGAAGCTCTGGGCATGAAGCTCGTCTCCGCGGGTCGCTGGTCTCTCCCCCAGGAGCAGATCCCCACGCGTCTTGCCCGCCTGCAGGGCTGGACGTTCAACCGCCTTGCGGAGGGCGCGGAGCGTTACACCCTCAACGAACTGCGCGCCGCCCGGCACTACGCCGTCGAGATGCGCTTTAAGATGGTTGATTCCACCCAGCAAGAGCCCTGGGCGATTGTCGAGCCGGTGCTCCTGCGCATCGTCTCGCGCTCGCTCTCAGCCGTGCGCTAAGCCCCCCGCCCTACCCCAAGAGCAAGTCCAGCACCGTCCGCCGCGCCCCCGGCAGAAGGTCAAGGTGCCCATTTAAGAAGACCCCTAAGAATCGCCGCAACCCGAAGACGCCCGGGAAGGGCTCGGGTCGCCCAAGGTCATCCACCCGCTTCGAGAGACGCGTCTCCTCCAGCACCGCCTCAAGCGGGGTGCTTACGAAGTGCGCATAGAGGGCGGGAATATCCGCGTGCAGGGAGAGCGTTGGAGGCTGGCGCAGATGCGAGGGGCGGTGCGGACAAATAAAGTGCCCCTCCTCCACCGAGAAGAGGTGCGCCGGAGCCGGGGGGCACGCGGTGCAGACGCGGAAGTCGGGAGCCACGCCCAGGCACGAGAGGAGATTGCTTTCAAACCAGAGCAGGATGAGCGAGAGCGTGTGCGGCGCGCCCTGCCCGAGCGCATCCAGCACCGAGCGCAGGAGCGTGTAGAGCTTGGCGTTCGGCAAGGCGGGGGAGGCTGTCCGGAGCGCGAGGTCGCAAGCGTAGGACGCCGCGCCCGCCCTTCGCCAGCTCGTGTGCAGTTCCTCCCGGAACTCCAGGGGCGAACACTCCCGAATGTGGTGCACGCCGTTACGCTCCCGCGCATAGTAGACCAGCTCGCACGTATACCCCAAATCGTACCGCCCGAGGAAACCGCTCTTCACGCGCTGGGCACCCTTTACCGGCGTCGTAACGCGTTCGCCCTCCTGCGTGAGCCACGTAACCATCTGCGAGGTCTTCGCGAAGGGGCGCACGTTAAGGCAGAGAGCCTGCGTCTTGAGAAGGACAACGCTCATGCGTGAAGTGCCCTACCCCTCCGGAGCCACCGCCTCTCGGCGGTACAGTCCTAACCACTCCTCGAAGGCGCGATCCAGATAGTCCGGCGCGAAGGCGGAGGCGTGGGGCAAGAGGAAACAGCGAGGCGTCTTGCGCAACGCCCCATCCTCCGGATACGGCTCCTCCTGCAACACATCCAAGAACGCCGCATGAAGTCTCCCCGCCACCAACGCCTCCTGCAACGCCTCCTCGTCCAGGACACTCCCGCGCCCAACGTTGACCACCACCGCACGCTTCGGCAGCCGCGCCAAGCGCGTGGCATCCACCATTCGCGCCGTCTCCGGCGTCGCCGGGAGCGCGAGGATCAGGGCGTCGGCTTCCGGCAAGGCACCATCGAGCTTCTCGAAGTTCGAACGCGTGATGCCGAGCACGTGCCCGCCCAAGGCTTCCAACTTTGCGCCGATAGCCTTCCCGATATTCCCGTAGCCCAAGATAACCGAACGGCTCCCCGCGAGCAGGGCGCGACCCTGAAACGCCTCGGGCCAAGGCTCGGACGCCGTGCACAGCCCCAGACCCGGCAGGAGTCCCCGCCGGAGCGCAAGGAGCATCCCGATCACGGTTTCCGCCATGATCTCGCCGTGGAACGTCCCGTGCGTCAGCCGAATGCGCTCGGGCAACCTTGCGCCGAGGAGCTCCTTACCCGCGGCGGGCGTTGCCATCCACTTGAGCCGATAGGTGAGCGGGAGCCACGCCTCGGAGAAGGTGAAGGTCATCGCGTAGGTCGCCTTTGAGAGGTTGCGGATAAACTCCTCCTGCGTGGAGGCAAAGACGACTTCCAGCTCCGGCACGCGCTTCGCCCAAACCTCGACCTGCTCTCGCGTTGCCGTAAATTCCGGCACGCCCCGGTAGCTCAACCAAATGAGAAGAATCGGCTTCATGCTTAAAGACTCCTTTCCCAATGCGCTACTACACGCCCTTCGCCCGTCTCTCGCGGGTGGAGGGAATGCCCATCTGCTCCCGATACTTTGCCACCGTGCGCCGGGCAAGCACGATCCCCTGCTTGCTCAGTTCTTCCATCAGCACCTGATCCGAGAGCGGACGGGCGCGGTCTTCGGAAGCAATCAAAGCACGCAACGCACTCTTCGCCTGCTGTTCCGAGACGCCCTCCACCGTCCCACCGGGGGCGGGAGCCACCGCTCGCGTAAAGAACGCCTTCAAGGGGATCGGCTTGCGGTTAGTCGCCACGCGCACGCTCTTATCTTTAATCGTCCGCGAGACAATACTCTCGTCGTAACCGATGGCTTCTGCCACCTCGCGTTGCAAGAGCGGTTTCAACGTCGCAGGGTCGCCCCCACTCGTTAAGAAGGCACCCTGACGGTCAAACGCCGCCTGCGCCACGCGGCGCAACGTATCGTTCCTATCGTGAAAGGCGGTTACCCACAGCCGTGCCCGACTCTCCAAGTCCGAGACGCACGCTCGCTCCTCCCGCGTCTTCGCAGCCTCCCGCGCCGCCGCCACGGCGTCCTCGTCCACCCGAAAGAGGGGGAAGAGCCTCTCATCGCAGACTGCTCGCCAGTGTCCATCCGCCTCCTGCAGGGCGAGAATCTCGGGCGACTCCAAATTCTCCCGCCCCGCGAAGGCGCGCCCGGGAAAGGGGTTGAGCCTCTTCAACGCGCCCAACGCCTCCTCCAGCTCCTCGGGCGTACACCGTAAAATCCGCGCAAGGCGGGCGCGGGGCAGAACCACTACATCCCCCAGGCGGTGGCAGAGCCTCAGGCGCAACGAACGCTTCGGGTCGTAGGTCGTATCCGCCCGCACCTGCAACTCCAAGCACTCCGCAAGCGAACGCGCCCCGACGCCTACCGGGTCTAGCCCCTGCACCGTGCGGATCGCCTCGCGCAGATTCCCCGCCTCGGCTTTCGCCGCATCGCCCCCGCAAGCCTGCCACCAATCCGCGAGCAACGTCTCGGCAGGGGTGCGCAGGTAGCCATCGGCATCGAGCGCATCGCACACAAGGAGCGTCAGGTCGCGCTGTGCGCCAGGCTCCAACGTCTGCAACACCTGCTTCTCCAGGTGTCGATAGAGCGTCTCCTCCTCGGTCTGCGAGAGGATGAGCCAATCATGCCGACGCGACGCCTCAGCGCGGTCGGTAAAATCTGCCTGATCGCCAAACCCTTCGAGGGCATTGTTGTAGTAATCCAAATCGGCGGACTGGTCGTTGCGGGCAAGCTCGGGTTCTTCGAGCGATTCCAGCGATGCATTTTGCACGGCAGGCTCGTATTCGAGGAAGGGGTTTTGCTCGGCGCATTGACGCAGTTCCGCGCCGAGTGCTTGAACAGGGAGGGGCAACAGTTGCAACCGTTGCCGAGCTTGGAGCGAGAGCGTCTGCTCTTGGCTTTGACGCTGCGTTTGCTCCGCGCCGAGCGCGAATCCCTGAACCAGCCCTGCCACGTTACTCCTTGAGCATCAGCGCATCGCGTAAGACGGTTTGCTCCACGTCCTTCCCGCGAAACCGCCGAATGAGCGCGGAGGCAAAGGGCACAAAGCAACCGGGCCCTGCCGCCGTAATCAAGTTCTCCGCCTCTACCACGCTTTGCGCTTCATACGAGCCCCCGAGCGAAGCGATGAAATCCTCCGCCGGATAACACGTCGCCTTCCGCCCGCGCAGGACTCCTGCCTTCGTCAAGACCAACGCGGGAGCCGCGCAAATCGCCGCAATGCAGAGTTGACGTCTATCCGCCTCCCGCAGAGTTTGTAAGACGAAGTCCGACTGCGCTAACGCCGTTGCTCCTCCCATTCCGCCTGGGAGGATGAAGCCCTCCGCGTCCGCCACGTCTTGCGCCTCCAGCGCGACGCAATCCGCCACTACGCCCATCCCATGCGCCCCCCTGACTAGGAGTTCCGGCGTGATCGACGCGGTGCGCACCTCCATCCCCGCACGCCGAAGCAAGTCGAGCGTACCCAACGCCTCAATCTCTTCAAACCCATCCGCCAAGAGAAGTACCAACGCCATAAACGCCTCCAATCTTCCTCCGGGAATCCGCCTTCCCGAAAATTCATCTCAATGCAAGAAGTATACCAAACCTAAAACTTTTTCAACCCTCCCCCAACTTTCCCCCTCCCGCAACCGAGATTGGGGTCTGTCCGCACCGCGATTGACCCGAACGCGGTGCGGAGACGACCCAAACTCGGTTCAGAGCCACTTATGAACAGAGTTATGAACATTTCCGCATAAGTGCTTGAATTTTCGATGGGCGATTCGCGTCTTTTTCGCGATAAGGGCTTGTCCCTTCTGAGGATGTACCGAAATGTTCAGTACTTGGGGGCAAAACCGGGGATATTTGAACCCAAAAACCGGGGTGTCCGAACCGCGATCGAGGTGTCTCCGGTTCGCGTTTGGGTCAAACGCGGTGCGGAGGCGGGGGAAACTCGGTTCGGGGGGTAGCTGGGAGTTAAGCTGGAGATTAGGTTGTAGGGGGGAGGAAGGAGAAGGTGTTTTTGCCTTCGTAGAGGCGCATGTCGGCGAAGACGCAGATGAGCTGTATCGTTGCGGCGAGGAGGAGGAGTAGGCAGAAGGTGCCCAGTGATGCTATG
>CAVDHG010000062.1:0-10475 GCA_963608725.1 Agathobacter rectalis
AGAGACCGGGGCGGTTTTGCATAAGTGCTTGAGTTTTCGAAGGGCGATTCGCCCGTTTTTCGCGATAAAGGCTTGACGGAGTAGGGGATGTGCCGGAAATGGGAAGAGTATGGGGCAGAGACGGGGCAAAATTGAACCTAAAAAGGGGGGTGTCCGCACCGCGATCGAGGTCTTCCCGGTTCGCGTTTGGGTGAAACGCGGTGCGGAGACAGGTCGAACTTGGTTACAGGAGGGGGTGGGGTTGAACCGAGTTTGGGGCGTGTCTGCGTCAAGATTGAGTCGGCTCCGCCTCGCGTTTGGCATGAAGGCGGTTGCGGGGGTGGGGGGAAAGGCGGGTAAAAGTCGGTGAGGGGGAGGGAATTATGGTAGAATAGTAGCCATTATGGCGGCGTTCTCGTATACGGCACTCGATCGCGTGAAGGGGAAGGTCTCCGGGGCTATCGACGCCGCGGATCGACGGAGTGCATTGGCACAGTTAAAGGCGCAAGGGCTTACGCCGTTATCCATCGTCGAGCAAAGTACGCCGGGCGCAGAGAAGCAAAAGGCGTCGGGCGGCTCCTTCTTCAAGCTCTCCACCGGTGGCGCGCCGCGCATGAAGCCCTCCGAAGTGCTCCTCTTTACCTCGGAATTGGCAGACCTCATCGAAGCAGGCATGACGCTGGGCGCGGCACTCAACGCGTTGGCAAACCAAGGCAATCCGACGGAGGGCATCTGCGCGATTTCGGCAGATTTGCGCGACCGGATTCTGCGAGGCGAGGCGTTCTCGGATGCGGTTGATGCGCACCCCAAGACCTTCCCGCCCATCTATGGAAACATGATCCGCGCCGGGGAAGCGTCGGGCGCGATGGTCGAAGTGTTACACCGCCTGGCGGAGCACTACGAGCGCAACGAGTCGATGAAGAGCAAAATCATCTCGGCTCTGACCTACCCGGCGATCGTCCTGGGGATGGGCGTGCTGGCGGTGATCTTCGCCATGGTCAAGATTGTGCCCCAATTCACGGAACTTTTTGCGAGCATGGGGCGGGAGTTGCCCCTGCCCACGCGTATCCTCATGGCGATGAGCGACGGGCTGATTCACTACGGCATCTTCTACGCGATCGGTGCGGGGGTGGCGATTTGGGCGTTCCGGCGGTGGATCCACGGCACGGGGCGCAAGTCGTGGGACGCGTTTAAGCTCCGGATGCCGCTCGTCAAGGGGTTGATCGCCTCCGGGGCGTATGCTTCGCTGGCGTATACCTTGCAGACGCTGCTCGCGAACGGCGTTAATGTGCTCAACGCCCTGCGCATCTCGGAAGAGACAAGCGGGAATGCGGTGATCGGGAGCGCGTTGCGGGAAGCGCGGGAACGGGTTACGGACGGCACGACGATTTCGGCTCCCCTGGCGCAAAGCGGCGTCTTCCCGCGCATGATGACGGACATGATGGCTCTCGGCGAGCAGACGGGCGATTTGCCCTCCGCGTTGGGGCACATCGGGAAGCGTTACGAAGCGGAGCTTGACCGCAATATCAAGATCTTTACCACGGCACTCGAGCCGCTCCTCATTCTCTTTGTGGCAGTGGTGGTCGGCTTCGTTGCCATTGCCATTCTCTCGGCGGTCTTCTCCGCCACGTCTGCCATGGGGCAATAGCCCTCTATGAAAGGAAAGAAGCACATGCACACAACACGCAAGCAACGTCGCGCCGGGTTTACGCTGGTGGAGCTTCTGCTGGTTATCGCCATCTTGGGCATCTTAGGCTCGGTGGTGGTGATGAACTTCTCCGATTCGGGAGACAAGGCACGCAAGGCTGCAACGCTCACTTCCATTAACGCGATTGACCAGGCGATCCAGGTCTTCAAGATCGAGACGGGGCGTCTGCCCAAGAATTTGGATGAATTGACGGCGGGGATCAATGACGACGAGCCTCTCCTCAAAGCCGGGGCATTGAACGACGGCTGGGGCACGCCCTTTGAGTATAAGGCGGAGGGCAAGAAGTACACCATCCGCTCGGCAGGCCCCGACGCCACCATGAACACCGAGGACGACCTCACTAACTAACGCCCGCACGCGCACCGCCATGATCTCAATCGACATCGCAGGCTCCGGCGTCACCCAGGTAACCCGCGGGACGCTCCTAGACAAGCTCCTGCCCAAGGAGGTTGACGGGCTCCCCGTCTTGGCGGCTCTCGCCAATAATGACGTGGTGCCCCTGGATGCGCCGGTGCTCTACGATGCGCAGGTGCGCGCCTTGACGTTGGCAGACGAGGAGGGCTGGCAGGTCTATCGGCGGACGCTCTGCTTCCTCGTTGCCAAGGTGTTGCAGGATGAGTTCCCGGGCGTGGAGTGCCGGGTGAGGCAGAGCTTTGGCTTGAACGCGGTGTACTGGACGTGGGACGTGCCACACCATAAGCAGGAGGCGCAGGTTGCGACGCTCCGAGCCGGGGTGGCGCGATTGATCGAAGCCGATATCCCGATCCATCACCGCATCTGCTCCTACGGCGAAATCCTTGAGCGGTTCCGCGCTTCCGGGCAGATGGACAAGGTGAACCTCTTGGCGCATCGGAACCCGCCGGCGTTGCCCTTGGTGGTGTGCGAGACGTTCTCCGATCTGCCTCAAGGGGTCATGGCAACGCGCACGGGGGCAATCAGTCTCTTCGACATGGTGCCCTTGCAGGATGGGTTCGTGCTAGAATTTCCGGGACACACGACGCCTCGGGTGCTCGACCCCATGCCTCCTTACGGGTTTCTCTTCGACGTCTACGCCGAGCACCTGCGCTGGGGGGAGATTATCGGCATCCGCAACGCCGGGGAGCTGAATGCCGCGATCGCCGATGGGTCAGTGGCAGATGTGATCAACACGGTTGAGGCACTGCACGAAAGGCGTTTGGCTTCCTTTGCTGACCGCATCGCCTCGAAGGTGCCGCGTCCGCACGTGGTGCTCGTGGCGGGGCCCAGCTCCGCGGGAAAGACCACCTTCGCCATGCGCCTCTGCACGCATCTACGCGTCTTGGGGTTGCGCCCGGCGTTGCTCTCGACGGACAACTACTTCGTTGGGGACGCCGCGAACCCGCGGGATGAGAATGGTAAGCTCGACTATGAGCACCTGGACGCCGTTGACCGCCCGAGGCTGAATCGCGACTTGCTCCGCTTGCTGAAGGGCGAGCGCATCACCCTGCGGAAGTTTGACTTTAAGCGTCATGAGGGGTACGACTCGGCGGAGACGCTTGCGCTTGACCCGCAGTGCGGCGTGCTCGTTATCGAGGGGATCCATGCGCTCAATCCCGATCTGACGCCCGAGGTGCCACGAACGGAGAAGTACCTTATCTACGTCAACGCGCTCACGCAGTTGGCAATCGATCGGAACAACCGCATTTCCACCATTGACAACCGCCTGTTGCGGAGGTTGGTGCGCGATGGTCAGTTTAGAGGGCGCAGTCCGCTGGAGACGCTGAAGCTTTGGCCGAATGTGCGAGCCGGCGAGGAGCGGTGGATCTTCCCCTTCCAGCACTGCGCCGACGCAGCGTTTAATACGGCTTTGGACTACGAAATTCCGGTTTTGAAAACCTTGGTTACGCCGTTGCTGAATCAGATTAAGCCCTGCCACAGCGAGTACGTCGTGGCGCGGAGGCTCTCATGCTTCCTGCAGAACTTTGCATCCATGCCGATGGCGGATGTGCCGACGAATTCGATCTTGCGCGAGTATCTGGGCGAGAGCAGACTACGGTATTGAGGGAGAAAGTATGAGCAATCCTGAACTCGGGCGCATGCTCGCCGGCGACGAAACGCGGGTGCGCAAAGCCTATGACGCCTTCGCGGAGCAACCCATCACCGAGAAGCATCAGACGGATAACCTCGCGCCCTACGGCTTGGAGGAGACAACGCTCCAAGGCTCGGCGTGCGCAGAGGGCGTGGGCACCTTCGAGCGGAAGAAACACGCGGTGTTGACCTTCGCGCCCTCAACGGTGAACGGGTGGTGGATTCACCGCTCGGACCTGACGGAGCAACTGGACGTCAAGGTCTCGATTCGCAACGTCTGGACGAGTGCGCGCAACATCGTGCTCCGCGCCGGTTCCCCGCACAACTACCTGCGCATGGTCGAGCACATCGTGGCGTTGCGCCTGGGGCTGGGCGTGGATAATGTCCGCCTCTCCATCGCGGGCGGAGATCCGCCGTTGTTCGACCGCTCGAGTCTCGACCTCGTGGAGGCGGTGCAGAAGGCGGGCATCGTTTCGACGGGGAGACCGGCGCGGTATGTTACGGTGAAAGAGCCGGTAACGATTGGTGGCGGGCGCGGAGACTTCGTGACGCTCCTGCCGGCAGAGGGCAAGGATCGGCGTCTCCACCTGGACGTGGCAATCAGCTGGAACACCGTGATCGGTCAGCAGCGGCTCTGCGTGGATTTGACGCCGGAGACCTTTATGCGCGGAGCGGGGGCGCGCACGAACGCCACGCAGGCGCAGTACCTCTTTTCCAAGACGGTCGGCAAGCTCTTGGCAGACGTCCGCAATATGGGCTACACGAAGGACAACATCCTCATCCACGGGAAGACGCGCTTCCTCACCACGCCGCGCCCGGAGTTCGCGCTCGAGGGCGGGGGCAGTTGCGAGCCGGTCTGGCACCGGACGATGCTGGACCTCGTGGCGGCGATCGCCTTGCTCGACCGCGGGCGGTTCGTGGGGACGGTGCGCTCGTATCGCGCCGGGCATACGCTGGACGTCCGGCTCATGACGTTGCTCTATATGCACGACCTGCTTGAAGTCCTGGAGTAGTGGCGGAGGAACCGACCGTGAGCGAGCCGAAAAAGACCGTGCTGTGGTGGGGGCGTTTCGACCCCGGATACTCGCGCAACCGCGTGTACATTGCGCTCTTCAAGCAACTCGGCTGGGAGGTGCGCATCTTCAACGTCAAGTACTGCTGTGCACTGGGCGACGTGGAGTTTGCGTTGCGGGGCAATAAGGCGTTGCGCCCGGACTTGGTGTGGGTGCCGGTGGCGCGTCAGCGCGACGTTGCCGCCGCTTGCCGTTGGGCGCACCGGCGCGGGATCCCGGTGGTCTTCGACCCGATGATCTCGGCGTGGGATAAGAAGGTGCTCGAGCAGCGCAAGTGGTCGGCGGAGGAAGCCCGCGCAAAGAAGCTCCTCAAGTGGGAGACGAAGCTCTTTAACAGCGTCGATCGCGTGGTGTGCGATACGTCCTGCCACGCCGACTTCTTCCACTCGCGCCTGGGCGTGCCCCGGGAGAAACTGCGCGTGCTCTTTACGGGGACGGATGAAGCGGTCTTCAAGCCTGCCGAGGCGGGCGAAGATCCCCCGCACGACCCCGCTGCGCCCCTACGCATCCTCTACCACGGCGCATACTTGCCGCTTCACGGCACGGAGGTGATCGTGGAGGCTGCCCGGCGGACGCAAGGGCTGAACATCCACTGGGACTTCCTCGGTTGGGGCGCGTACAAGGCATCGACCGAGGAGAAGGCTCGCGGAATAACGAACATCACCTTCCTGGAGAAGGTGCCTTACGTGGAGGTGCCGCGGGTCATCCGCACGGCGGACATCGTTCTCGGCGTCTTCGGCACCACGCAGAAGGCTTCGCGAGTGATCGGGAACAAGGTCTACGAGGCGATGGCGTGTTGCCGTCCGGTCATCAACGAGTATTGCACAGGTTACCCGCCCGAGGCGCAGACCTGCCCGGCGATAACCTTCATTCCCCCCGGCGACCCGCAGGCTCTGGTGGAGGCGGTGGTGCCTTGGATCGACCGCCGGGACGCCTTGCTCGACCTGCGTGCTGAGGCGCGGACGTTCTTTGAGCGGTATCTCTCGATGGACGTTATCCGCAAACAGCTTTCGGACATTCTCGCCGAGCTGAAGCAAGCTTAGAAGGAAAGGAAAACACGATGAAGCGTTCACTCGCATGCCTGGCAGGGCTTTCTGCCTTGAGTCTGCTCAGCGCCGCGGCAAAGCCCCACGCCGTGGTGGTAACCAATCCGCTCGACGAACTGCGCGTGAGCGAGATGGTCGAAGTCCGGAACGTCCCGGCGGGGAATTGGCTCGTGCACACCGCCGAGGGCGAATTGCTCCCCTGCCAGCGGACGCATGAGGGCACGCTGATTTTCCCGGCGACCATCCCGGCGAAAGCCACCGTCCACTTCACGCTCACGCCCACGCGCCAACCCATGACCTACGCCACCATCACCTGCGGGCGCATCTACCCCGAGCGCGTCGACGATATGGCGTGGGAGAACGACCGCGTGGCGTTCCGCACGTATGGACCCGCCCTCCAGAAGAGCGGGGAACGCGCTTACGGTTACGACGTCTGGTGCAAACGCGCCACCACGCAGCCCGTCGTCGAGAAGCGGTATTACGACGAGTTGAAGCGCGGCATCACCTACCATAAAGATAACGGCAACGGCTTGGACTGCTACAAGGTCGGCAAGACCCTCGGAGCCGGTACGACAGCCCTCCTCTCGGGCGACGGCTCGCTCTACTACCCTTGGGCGTACAAGACCTGCGAGATTCTCGACAACGGTCCCCTGCGCATCACCTTCCGCCTGACCTACCCCGAGCGCGTCATCAACGGCTCCCACGTTACCGAAACGCGCACCATCTCCCTGGACGCTTACACGCACTTCAACAAGACCACCGTCTCCTACGCCGGCTTGCCCGAGGGCTTGACCCCGGTCGTGGGCATCGTCCAGCATGACCGGGGCGACACCTTCGTCTCCGTCGACCGCCTCGCCTACGCCGACCCCACCGACCCGCCGAAGAAGGAGAACGGCACCATCTTCGTGGGCGCACTCTTCCCCATCCCGGTAACCGAGGCTAAGGAACGAGCCCGCGTGCCTACCGAGCAGAAGAACGCCAACGACCTCTTCGGGCATCTCATCGGCGTCCTCCCCGCGCAGACGGGTTCCTCGCCCTTCACTTACTACTGGGGCGCGGCGTGGAGCAAAGGCGACATCCCGAACTTCTCGGCGTGGGAGACCTGCCAGCAGACGGCACTTCGGCGCCTCCGCAACCCCTTGGAAGTGCACTACGTCCCCGGGAAGTAATCTTCCCCCATACTAAAAAGGAGGCACCGAGATTCCTCGGTGCCTCCTTTTTGTTTCGCGCTCCTCGGTTACTGCGCCATGTGATGCTTGCGCGCATACGCGAAGAGTCCGCCCGCCGCAATCACGGGCGCGACGGCGTCGGACGCTGCAAGGGCGAAGACCTTCCCGTCGGAAAGGCGTGTGAGCGTTCCCTTCTCCAGGTCGAGCGTTGCCTCGTCTCCGGTCTTAAAGGCTTCGTGAATCGGCACCGGCGTCTCAAGCGGGAAGACCTCGCCCGTGGCAACGGCGTTGCGGAAGTAGATGCGCGCATAGCTCTCGGCGACGACCGCCTTGCACCCCGCCGCGCCGATGGCAATCGGAGCGTGCTCCCGGGACGAACCGCACCCGAAGTTCTTCCCCGCAATAACGATCGCATAGGGCGTGGTGCCGTCGGGATTCGACGAGAAGACCGGGTAGGAATCCGGGAGCCCGGCGAACGCGTGGGAGCCGAGCTTGCGGTATTCGTCCGGAATGGTCGGCACGAGGTTGAGGAACTTCGTCGGGATGATGAGATCGGTATCGATGTTGTCGCCCAGGACGTAGACCTTCCCCGTAACGGAGAAGGCGATCGGCTCCTCTGCGTGCCCGGTGGTCGGCAACGACTCCGGGTGCCCCTCCTGCTTCTCGGGCATGACCCGCGGAGCCTCCGGACGCCCCGGCTCAAGATACGCCCAGGGACTCTCGACGTGCCCGGCAATGGCAGAAGCCGCCGCCGTGGCGGGCGATGCCAAGTAAATCTGCGACGTCTTCGAGCCCATGCGCCCAATGAAGTTGCGGTTGGTGGTGGAGACCACCACTTCATCGCCCTTCGTCCGGGCATAGGTGTCCTCGGGTCCACCGAGGCACGCCCCGCAGCTGGGTCGCTGGATAGGCTCGCAACCGGCGTTCACGAAGATTTGCTCGAGCGTCTCGCCATCGATCTTCAGCGTGGTGAGCGCACGCATCACTTCGCACGTTGCCGGGACCAGGCAGGTGCGCACCGAGACCTTCCGCCCCTTGAGCACGCGCGCTGCCCAGAGGAAGTCTTCCGTCTTGCCACCCGTGCACGAGCCGATGTAAACTTGGTCGATCTTCACCTCCCGGCACGCCGAAGCCGGCGCGTAGTTCCCGGGGAGGTGAGGCTTGGCAACGCAGGGCACGAAGGAGCTAACGTCGTAAGTGTACGTCGCCAAGACGGGCGCATCCGGGTCGCCCTCCACGAAGGGAATGTCCTGCTCGCCCGTGTGGGCGCGGACGTACTCTAAGGTCTTGGCGTCCGGGGGCACGATCCCGCTCTTTGCTCCCGCCTCGATTGCCATGTTGCAGATGGTCATGCGCTCCTCAACGCTCATCGCGCTGATCGCTTCTCCGCAGAACTCCATGGCGCAGTAGGTCGCGCCGTCCACCCCGATATCCCCGATGATGCGCAGGATCACATCCTTGGCGGTAACGAAGGGCGGGAGCTTTCCGTTGAGCACGAAGCGCAGCGTCTGGGGCACCTTAATGAGGAGCTTGCCCGTACCCAACACGAACCCGGCGTCCGTGTTCCCGATGCCGGTGGCGAACGCGCCGAGTGCGCCGTGCGTACAGGTATGCGAATCGGTGCCGAAGATGACTTGCCCAGGGCGCACGTGCCCCTGCTCGGGAAGCCCCACGTGGCAGACGCCGACGTACGAGGGCGTGCCCGGGTCGTAGAAGTGGGGCAACCCCTGCTCGCGCACGAACGTCCGGTCGATGTCGATATTCCGGTGCGCCTTCGCGTCTTTGGTGTGGATGTAGTGGTCGGGCATAATGACTACGCCCTCTTTGGAGAAGACCTTGGCGTCTTTCCCGAACTCCCGCTGGAACACGCCGATTGTCCCCGGACCGCAAACGTCGTGCGTGAGCAGGATGTCGGCTTTCACCCAAATCGACTCTCCGGGCACCACCTTTTCCTTCCCGGCGGCGCGGGCGAGGATCTTTTCAGTAATCGTCATCATAATCTTAAGCTTTCCTTGTCTTGCGCACGCCTTTGGCTACTTTGCCGCGTGCACCTTCTGCATCCGCTCGCCGATATCGGCAAACCCGATATCCGCCGCGTAGACATCCTTGTAATAGTTGAACGCTTTTTCGTTGTCGCCCGCCTCTTCGGCAATCTGCCCGAGGGTGTAGACCACGCGCTTCTTCAAGTCGTCCATCACTTGCAACTGGCTGTTCGCAGCTTCCAACTGCATCACCGCCATATCCGCCTGTCCCTTCGCCTTGAAGCAACACGCCAAATAGTAGAGCGACTCTAGCCGATACTTCGGACTCTTCTGCGCGAGCTGGAACTGCTGAATCGCGTCGTCGAATGCGTCGTTCTCGAAGTACATCACGCCCAGCTCGTAGCGCAACCCAAGGTCGTTCGGGTACGCCTCCACGCGCCGGAGCAAATCGTCAAACGCGAACTGCGCCTTCTCCACTTCCAGCTGATAGGCTTCCTCTTCCTTCCCTTCCGCTTTCAACGCGTCAATCCGCGCCTCGTAGGAGCGAATCTTCGCGTCCGCCCAGTTACGGTCAAGCTCCGGGTCCGCCGGGTTGACCTTCCGCGCCTCGTCAATCGTCTCCAACGCCTCGTCAAAGCGTTTGTTCTGCAAGAAGATACGCGCCAACGCCCGATAGTAGTTGACGTTTTTCGGCTCTTTGGCGATCTTCTCGCGGGCTTCGGCAATGGCAGCTTCCGCGTCATCCCCGGCAACGACTGCCTTCGCGTTACGATCCAGGCGCGCCGCCAATTCCTTATCGCGGATCAACGCCTGGAAGCCTCCGCGCTTGCCGGCATTCTCTTCCCAACCGCCCGCGGTCATCGTCTCCTTCGCCATCGCGTCCTTGAGCAACTTCTGAACGCCCAGGTCGGTGGGGTTGATTGACGAAACGCGCTGGAAGCAATCCCGCGCCCGACCGTACACGCCGTTTTGCATATACGTTTTGCCCATGCGGAGCATGAGGTCGGTATCGTCCGGACAGGCTGCCGAGAGCGTCTCCATCGCCGAGAGCAACGCCTCTGGGTGGTTCGTGCGCTGAGCAATATCGAAGTAGAACTCGTTGAGCTTGGGCGAGATGGGGTTAACGTCCACAATCTCCTCTGCCAACGCCATCGCCTCCTCCAGTTTGTTCTGCTTGATGAGGGACTGCACTTTGCCCATCTTCATCTGGGCGCCCAACTCGGCAATCTTGAGTCCCAGCCCTCCATGCTTCTCGCGCTGGAAGAGGCGGATACGCGTTTCGTGGAATTGCCGACGCGAATTCTCGTCATGCGGTGCGAGCGCAACAGCTTGACGGCACAATGCCAAGGCGATATCCAGGTTCCCGCGTTCGGCGGCTTTAGTCGCCTTATCGAGGAATTGTTGCGCCTTAATCTTCTGCTGTAATTCTGCCATGCTTTCAGCCATAACGGACTCCTTCTGCTCCTGAAAAC
>CAVDHG010000063.1:0-10292 GCA_963608725.1 Agathobacter rectalis
CGTTTGGGGGAAACGCGGTGCGGAGGGAGGGGAAAGGCGGTTGCGGGGGGAGGGGAGAAAGGGTTGGGGGGAGGGGTGGGATGGAGTTGGTGATTTTTGGTATGATACCCGTGTCATGCGTGTGCTTTATTTCTTCGTGGATGGCGTGGGTTACGCACCGGCAGGAGCGGGCAATCCGCTTTGTCCGGAAGTTTGCCCCACGCTCTATCACTTGATGGAGAACGCTACGCATTTGGACGCTTGCCTCGACGTGCCGGGGTTGCCTCAATCTGCCACAGGGCAAGCGACGCTCTACACAGGCGTCAACGCTTCGCAAGTCATGGGGCGGCACAAAGAAGGTTTCCCGGGTCCCACGCTGTGTAAGCTCTTGCAGGAAGACAACATTTTTATGGCGTTGCGTCGGCGCGGTCTGCGGGTCTGCTTCGCGGATGCGTACTTTGCCGACACGGCGGACGAGCTCTCGGCGCGTCGCTTCAAGAGCGTTACGACCATTATGTCCTTGACGGAGCCGGAAACGTTGCGCTTCCAACGCGATATGCTCGCCGGGCGGGCGGTGCTCCACGATCTGACGCGAGAAGCGATTGTCCCCAAGGGTTATACGGGCGCACTCATCACCCCGGAGGTGGCAGCCGAGCAACTGCTCGCCATTTCCGCGGAGAATGATTTCACGCTCTTTGAGTATTTCTTGACGGATACCGCCGGGCACTCGCAGAACCGGGAGCGAGCGGAAGCGGTGTTGCGGTCTCTAGATGCGTGCCTGACGCGCTTGATGGCGGGGCGCGACGAGGAGACGTTGATCATCATCACGTCTGACCACGGGAACATTGAGGATTTGGGGACACGCGGGCACACGTTCAACAAGGTGCCGTTGATTGCGGTGGGACCCCGAGCCGAAGAGATTACCTCCGGGGCGCAGTCGCTCATCGACGTGATGCCACGGATTCTGAGGATCTTATAAAAGGGAGAGGGAGGGAAACAGCCATGAAGACTCGTTGCTTAGTTGTTGCGCTTCTGGGACTAGCCTGTCCGGCATTTGCGGCAGATTCGATCAGCCCGAATACGAAGTTCGCGGGACCTGTTACGTGTACGAACACGCAGGAAGAGATCACAATCAAGGGTGGCAGTGTGGCGTCGACGGCGTCTACGATTGTCTTCTCTGCCACGCTGACCTTCACGCTCCCCTCGGAGACGCCGGATTACGGGGACGCCGTTAAGGAGTCCAAGCTCGCGATCGTTGCGGACACCACGGGCGAACTGATGGTGGCAGACGGCTCCTCGGGCAGTTGGAAGTATTCGGACTTTAAGGTAACGGCAGAGACGCCCGTAAGCGTCAAAGCCGTAGTCACGCAGAACGCCACGGGGGAGAAGCTGACCTTCGCGGTTACGTTCAGCGCGGACGGGATGGATAGCAAGACGGTTGAGGTTAAGGCTCCCCAAGAGGGCAAGGCGTTCACGACACTTGTCTGTGAGGGCGAAGGCTCGGCGCAGGATATGATGCTCGCAGTGGTCTCTACTGACCTCCTGCCTGCGACAACGGGAGACAGCGGTAGCGAGAAACAAGACGCAGAACTCGTTGCGCGGTATGCCGAGTGGAAAAGCGATGAGAGCTTAGGCGGTGCGCTTCCGGATGGGCTTACCACGGAGGATACGCAGAATGCCTTCGCCATGAACGCGCCCGGCGTGCCCTCCCTCTCCATTATTAAGATCGATACCGAGAATGGCAAAGTAACGCTCCGCGGGTCGGTAGAGACGTCGGCGGGCGACACCACGTTGCCCTTGCCCAAGATTAACGGCGTGCTCTCCTTGTATTCTAAGGAGAAGCTCAGTGACGAGTGGACGGCGCACCTGGTAAAGATTGGTGGCGCCTCGGGCGAGCTTATCAGTGTCCCGATCCCGGATGGCGCACGTTTTGCCAAGGCAAGCGTCAGCCTCGCCACGCCGGAGAACGCAGGAACGCTGGACGGAACGCCAGAGGCAGAGTAAACCCCTTTTATTATTCCCATTAGGAAAGATGCAAACCGCTATGGATAACAAGACGAGCGCATACGCCGCAGCCGGCGTGGACATTGACAAGAAGATGAGTGGCATTGAAACCATCAAGCAGATGGTGAAGAAGACCGTAACGCCCGGCGTGGTGGGTGGTATCGGGAGCTTCGGCGGGCTGTTCCAAAGCCCCGGGGCGGACACGCTGCTTGTGGCGTCGGCGGACGGCGTGGGGACGAAGCTCAAAGTCGCAGCGATGGCGGGGCGTCATGACACCGTGGGGCAGGACATCGTTAACCACTGTGTGAACGACATCCTCGTGCAGGGCGCGACGCCCCTCTTCTTCCTGGACTACATCGGGGCTTCGGTCTTCGATTCCGCCATATTCAACGATGTGATTAAAGGGCTGTGCAAGGCGTGCGCCGAGAATGGGTGCGCGCTTCTGGGCGGTGAGACTGCCGAGATGCCCGGTCTCTACCCCGTGGGTGAGTATGACCTCGTGGGGACGATCGTCGGGCAGGTGAAGCGGGATCGCGTCATCACGGGCGAGCGGATCGCGGTTGGCGACGTGCTGATCGGGTTGCCTTCGGGCGGACTCCAGACGAACGGGTTCTCGTTGGCGCGGAAGGTGATTTTCGACCAGGAGGGGCTGAAGCCCGAAGACCTGCTTCCCGGGACGGAGACGACGTGCGCAGATGCGTTGCTGGCGGTGCACAAGAGTTTCCTCAAGCCCGTTCTCAAAGTGATGGACGCCGGGGTGGATATCCACGGCATGGCACACATCACCGGCGGCGGCTTCTATGACAACATCCCGCGCGTCCTGCCGAAAAACGTGGACGTTACGATCGACTCTGCCTCGTGGGAGGTTCCGACGATCTTCAAGTTCATCGGCGAGAAGGGTGGCGTGGAGAAGGAAGAGATGTACCGCGTGTTCAACATGGGCATTGGGTTCATCCTGATGGTCTCTTCGGCGGATGCGGGTGCCACGCTCAAGGCTCTTGAGGATGCGGGCGAAAAGCCGGTTGTGATCGGTGGCGTCAACCCCGGGCACAAGGTCGTCCACGTGCTCTAGCGCGTGCGTGCGTCTTGACGTATGCAGAGCCGGGGGTGGCGCGATCGCGCTTGAGCATCCCGGCGTCCCCGTGGTATAGTTTTCGTAGAAACATTGAGAGGAGCCATCATGAACGTTTGGCGATTATTGACCGCGGGGATCTGCTCTGCAACGTTGGCAACGACCGGTTGGGCGGCGGTAGAGGCGCGCTACCTTTCCATCGAACTGCCGAGGGAAGATGCCACGCTCTCGCTCGCGGAAGTGGAAGTTTTCGCGGGCGGGAAGAATGTGGCGCGGGAAGGGAAAGCGGCGCAGGAGCCGGAGACGAATAACGGCGGCGTGGCGTCGCGGGCGATTGACGGCAACACGTCGGGCTCGTGGTCAAGCAAGTCGATCACGCACTCGCCCGAGCACTGCGCCTTCCCGGCGTGGGAGCTGGATCTCGGGCGGAGCGTCCCCGTGGAGAAGATCGTTGTCTGGAACCGTGCGGAAGGTTTTGGTAACCGTTTGGATGGCTTCCGGATTACGTTGGCAGATGCTCAGCGCAACATCGTCTGGGAAGACTCCCGCGTGCAAGCGGTGCGGACAGATTACTTCGTGCCGGCGGTAGGCAAGGGCGCACGGGTTGGGCAACACCTTGAGACGCTCGCCGAGCGGGCACAGCGTAACCGCGTGCGTGCGCTTAAGGGGTCGATCAATCTAAATGCGTTGCGCGATGGCTTGAAGGCGTACTCCGCGAAGTATCCGGAGAACTACGCGAATGCCACCGAGATCGCCAGCGGAATTGACGCGTTGCAGAAGCACATTGAGGAAGGCAAGACGTCGCCGGAGGAACTTGTCGGGGAGTATCGTGCGCTGTTGAAGAAGTTGCTTCTCCAGCATCCGGCGGTGGACTTCGATGAGATTATCTTCCTCTCGCGGGAGCGGGGCAGTAAGCAAGGGCTGTTCAGCAACTGGGCGGGCAACACCGGCTGGGTGGGCAACAACAATGGCTCGTTGCGCGGATACAAGGGCAAGCTCCTGCGTGCGCCGTTGAATCAGGACGACGCGCAGGATGGCAAGCCCACCGTGCTCCGGTCGTCCTCCGCGTACATGGGTGAGCTCTGCCTCGACTGGGACGCCAAGAAGCTCCTTCTCTCCTCCGGCGACGAGAAGTCTGGGCCTTGGGGTCTCTACGAAATCAACGTGGACGGCTCTGACTGGCGCGTGGCGTACAAGGACGCCAATGATGAAGTCGACTTCTACGACGCCTGTTACCTCCCCGACGGGCGGATTATCTCGTCCGCCACGCTCGGCTATCAGGGCGTCCCGTGCGTGGGAGGCAATGACTTCGTCGCCAACCTCGCGCTCATCTCTGCCGACCGCAAGAGCGTGCGTCGCCTGACCTTTGACCAGGACGGCAACTGGAATCCGGAGATCTACCCCAATGGACGGCTTGTCTTCCTGCGGTGGGAGTATACGGATTCGGCGCACTACTTCTCCCGCGTGCTCATGACCATGAACCCCGATGGCACCGACCAGCAGGAGTTCTACGGTTCGAACAGCTACTGGCCCAACTCGCTCTTCTACCATCAGAATATTCCGGGGAGCTCGACGAAGTTTGTCGGCATCGTCTCCGGGCACCACGGCGTGGCGCGTAAGGGCGAGCTGGTGATGTTCGACGTCGCCAAGGGGCGTATCGAAACGCAGGGCGCGATCCATAAGTTCGCCCACGCGGGCAAGCCGATCGAGAACATCACGAAAGACCAGCTCGTCAACAACGTGAAGCCCTTCTTCCTCCATCCGCGCCCGCTGAACGATGAGCTCGTGCTCGCGGCGATGCAGGAGGACGGCTCCAAGAACTTCAAGATCGTCCTGATCGATATCTACGACAATATCCTCACCCTCTGGGATCTGCCCGCGGAGAACCTCTACGAGCCTATCCCGCTCAAGGTGCGCGCCAAGCCCCCCATGCAGCCCGACCGCGTCAACCTCCAGTCCAAGACTTGCAACGTCTACATGGCGAACGTCTATCGCGGGCAGAAGACGCTCGAAGGCGTGCCGAAGGGAACCGTGAAGCGTCTGCGCGTCTTCCACTACGAATACTCCCCGCGCACCGCCGGTGGGCACTACGTGATTGGCATGGAGGGCCCCTGGGATCCGCGAATCCTCCATGGCACTGTGGACGTTGAGGACGATGGCTCCTGCATGTTCCAATTCCCGGCGGCGACGCCCCTGAGCGTCCAGCCTCTCGATAGCGAAGGGCGGGCGTTGCAACTCATGCGCTCGTGGCTCGTGGGGCAACCGGGCGAAACGATTAGCTGCATCGGGTGCCACGAGAATCAGAACGCCGCGGCTCCTGCCGGGCAGGTTACCGAGGCTTCGCGCAAGGCTCCTCAGCAGATTCGTCCGTGGTATGGGCCTGCCCGCGGGTGGGCGTTCGAGCGCGAACTCCAGCCCGTGCTGGACAGAAAGTGCGTAGGGTGCCACAACGGCTCGACGAAGGCAGTTAATGCGCTGGGCGAAAAGATCCCGAACTTCGCCTACAATCCGAAGCTCGGCTGGGGACGCTTCAGTGAGTCCTACCTCGCGCTCCACCCGTACGTCCGGCGTAATGGACCCGAGGGCGACTACCACGTGCTTACCCCGCTTGAGTTCCACGTCTCCACCTCCGACCTCTATCAAATCCTCAAGAAGGGTCACCACGGCGTGGTGCTCTCCCCCGAGGAATGGGATCGCCTGATCACGTGGGTCGACCTCAACGTGCCTTACTACGGCACGTGGACGGAGCGTGGCGTCAACATGCACATGATCGAGCAGCGCCGCCGGTACGAGCAGTCCACGGCGAACCTCTCCTTCGACCCCGAGAAGGTGATCAACCCCTACAAGCCCGGAGCCGTTGCCTACGAGAAGCCGAGCGGTAAGGGTGTTACGCCCGGGGCAGTCCCCACGGTCTCCGGCTTTCCCTTCCGCGGAGAAGAGCGTCAGGGCAAGCGCGAAACGATCACGCTCGACGTCGGTGGCGGTCAAACGCTATCCGCCGTGAAGATTCCCGCGGGTGCCTTCGTGATGGGCTCCAACAGCGAAACCAACGCCGAAGCCCCGGCGCACCCCGCGGAAGTCTCTAAGCCCTTCTACATGGGAACCACCGAGGTAACCATGGGGATGATGCAGCAGTTCGACCCCGCCTTCGAGAACGGCGTCTACGACATGCACTATAAAGATCAGGTGAGGCGCGGATACTTCGTCAACGATCCCGACTTCCCTGCCATCCGCGTGAGCTACGACAAGGCGCAGGCGTTCTGCTCCTGGCTCTCGCAGAAGACCGGGAAGAAGGTGCGCCTCCCCACCGAGACGGAGTGGGAATACGCCTGCCGTGCCGGAACCGCCACCCCGATGAACTATGGCGACTTCAATACCGACTTCTCCAAGCATGCCAACTTGGCGGACGTCTCCCTCAAGAAACTCGCCGTTCGCGGGGTTGACCCGCAGCCCATCCGCAATCCGGATCGCTTCATGGACTACGAGAAGAAGGACGCCCGCTTCAACGATGGCGTGCTCCATCTCGCCAAGGTAGGCTCCTATCAGCCCAACGCCTTCGGTCTCTACGACATGCATGGCAACGTGGCAGAGTGGACATCCTCGCCCTTTGTGAGTTATCCCGGCGGACCCGGCTTCGAGGGTGCCGACCCCGCGCTCAAGGTTATCCGCGGCGGCTCGTGGTACCAGCGCCAGATCCGCGCCTCCTCGGCGAATCGGTGGGGATACCCGGCGTGGATGCGCCCCTACAACGTCGGCTTCCGCGTGGTTATTGAGGAGTAACCGCGCCGAGCACGCCGAAAGCTTGGCAAGAGAAAGCCCGCAGGTGGAACCACCTGCGGGCTTTTCTTTTTGCGCGGTGCGCTTGCGTTACTCGGCGAAGAGCTCGTCCAAGGAGTCGCCGATAATTTCCAACGCTTCCTCCAAGTCCTTCTCGGAGATATTCAGCGCAGGGAGGAAACGCACCACGTGCTCGCCTGCCGTGCAGCAGAGCACGCCACCCATGCGGCAGGAATCCACCACATCCTTGGCGGAGCCTTCCACCACCATGCCGAGCAGGAGCCCTTGTCCGCGCACTTCCAGAATCTGCGGATAGCTTTCCATGAAAGCCTCCAGCCCCTCGCGGAGCTGTGCGCCGACCTTGCGAGCATTCTCAAGGAGCTTCTCTTTTTCGATCACGTCCAGCACGGCGAGGGCGGCTGCGCACGCGCAGGGGTTCCCGCCGAAGGTCGAGCCGAGCATTCCGGGGTGAACCAATTCGGCGATCTCCGGACGCGCCAAGACGGCTCCGAGTGGCAACCCGCCCCCGAGAGCCTTCGCGAGCGTGAAGAGGTCGGGCTTGACGCCGAGCTGCTCCCACATAAAGAAGGTGCCCGTGCGCCCCATACCCGTCTGGATCTCGTCCATCATCAGGAGAAGTCCGTTCTCCTTGCAGAGCTCCGCGATGCCCTTAATGAAGTCCGGCTCCGCGGGGATCACGCCACCTTCAGCCTGAAGGGGTTCGAGCATGATGCCCACCGTCTTGTCGGTAATCGCCGCCTTAACGGAATCGAGGTCGTTATAATCGGCATAGGCGAACCCGGCGGGGAGCGGATCGAAACCCTTCTGGATCTTTTCCTGAGCCGTGGCTGCGCACATCGCGAGCGTCCGCCCATGGAAGCCCTTATTGAAGGTGATCACTTCGTAACGCCCCTTTTCGCTTCCCCAGAGGCGGGCGAGCTTGACCATGTTCTCGTTGGCTTCCGCGCCGGAGTTGACGAAGAAGGAGCGGTACCCGCCCGAGAGCTTGGAGAGCTTCTGAGCGAGGAGCACCATGTTGGTGTTGAAGTAGAGATTGGAGGCGTGGGCGAGCGTCTTAGCTTGCTCCTCGATCGCCTTGACCACTTTCGGGTGGCTGTGCCCGCAGGCGAGCGTCGCGATTCCGGCGGTCAGGTCGTAGTACTGCATATTGTCAATATCCACCACCTTGCTCCCGGAGCCCGAAACGAGGGCAACTGCGGGCGCGTACGTGGGCACCAGATATTGCGAATAGAGCTTGGCAATGTCGTCTGTCTTCTTACTCATCGGCTTTGATCTCCGTTCCAACGCCTTGTTTAGTGAAAATCTCAAGCAGGAGCGAGTGTGGCATACGCCCATCAATGAGGTGTACGCGCTGAACGCCCGCTTCAATGGCTTCGACGCAACTGTCGATCTTCGGCAGCATCCCGCCGGCGATGACGCCTTCTGCCTTGAGCTTGGGCACATCGCCCACGCGCAATGTTGAGATTAGCGAATTGGGATCCTCGACGTCCCGCAAGAGCCCCGGCACGTCGGAAATGAAAACGAGTTTACGCACGCGCAACGCCTTGGCGATCGCCACTGCTGCCGTGTCCGCATTCACATTGTAGGGCAAGCCATCCTCTTCGCCCACGCCCAGAGGGGTAACCACGGGAATCACCCCGGCGTCTGCCATCTGCGTGATCGATTCGCCCTTAACCGCCACCGGCTCGCCCACAAAGCCCCAGTCCAGCACTTCGCCCGTCTCGGGGTCTTTGCCTTCAGCCTTGCGCACCGTCAAGATCCAATCGCCGTGCAGGGGGCGCGCCAACACGTGGAAGTTGCGGTTGAGCAGGTTGAGGATGTTGGCGTTCACTTCGTGCTTGATGACGTGCTCGACCACGGCAATCGTCCGCTCGTCCGTTACCCGAAGCCCGCGCACGAAGTTCGGCGGGATGCCCTCTCGCGTCATCGCTCGGCTAATCGCCTTCCCTCCGCCGTGGACGAGCACCACCTTAATGCCCACCGTCCGCATGAAGGCAATATCGCTCAAGAGCCGGAGGAGGTTGTCGGCGTCTTCCATCACGCTCCCGCCAACCTTGACCACTACCAGGCTCCCGCGGAAGTCCTGAATGTAGGGCACCGCCTCGATCAGGACGTTTGCCTTCTCGATAAATTGCCTCATCATGTCGTGTACTCCGCGTTGATTTTCACGTAGTCGAAGGTGAAGTCGCAGGTGTAAATCGTCTCTTCCGCGCTTCCCAATCCAAGCTCGACGCGTACTTCGAAGGCTCGCGCCTCCATTACCTTTTGCATCTGCGCCAACGCCTCGGCGTCTGCCACCTTCCCGCAATCATACGCGCAGATTCCGCCATAGAGAATCCGCACCTTCTGCGCGTCGACTTCAGCTCCGGAGTAACCCGCCGCGCAGATCACGCGCCCCCAATTCGGGTCGCGCCCGAACCACGAAGTCTTCACTAGGGGCGAACGCGCAATTGTCCGCGCCACGAGGTGCGCATCCGCCTGCGTCCGCGCCCCCGTAACCGTAACGGTAACGAACTTGCTTACGCCCTCGCCATCCATCACGATCTTTTGCGCGAGAGCTTTGCAGAGGGCTTTAAGGGCGTTGAGAAAGATTTCCGCTTGCGGGTGATCGGCGTTGAGGGGGCGGTTTCCTGCCAGACCGCTCGCAAGGCAAATGAGCGTGTCATTCGTCGATTCATCGCCATCCACGACCACGCGGTTGAAGGAGACGTCTGCCGCTTCTTTCAGCGCGTGCTGAAGCCAGGAGGCGTCCACCGCCACATCGGTAGTAACATAGGCAAGCATGGTCGCCATCTTCGGCTCAATCATGCCCGCGCCCTTGCACATCCCGCCGAGCGTAACCGCTTTGCCGTCAATCTCGCAACGCACCGCTGCCCGCTTCGGGAGCGTGTCCGTGGTCATGATCGCCCGGCTGGCATCTTCATCGGCATCCACCCCGGCGCGCAGGTGCTTCGAGGCTTCCTCCACGCCCGCAATGACGCGATCGGTGGGGAGCAACGCCCCGATAACGCCCGTGCTCGAAACCAAGACCAGCTCTTCCTTTACGCCGAGCGTTTGAGAGGCAGCCTTGGCAACGGCTTGAGCATCGCTCAGCCCCTGCGAGCCTGTGCACGCATTGGCGCAACCGGTATTCACCACGATGGCTTGGGCGCAGGGGGAGGAGGCGAGGCGTTGACGGTCAAGCACCACCGGGGCTGCCGCCACGAGATTGGTCGTAAAGACGCCCGCTGCCACGCAGGGGACATCTGCCAAAACCACCGCTACGTCCCGACGATGGGCATACTTCACCCCGGCTTCGACGCCTGCTGCGCGAAACCCGCTCGGAGAGGTAATACCTCCATCTAGGAACACCGCCTGTTCCATGTCCAACTCCTTCCATTTATAATGGATGGTCTAGTATGCCATAAACCCCTCCCCCCTGCAACTTCCCCCGCAACCG
>CAVDHG010000064.1:0-10241 GCA_963608725.1 Agathobacter rectalis
GGCTATACTGCGAACCAAAATCCAACACCGCAATCTGTTCAAGTTCTTCCATGGGGGCAATTCCTTTAGTGGTAGGAGTATACCATAACCCCACGGACGCCTTCTCCACCTCCATTGCTAACCTCCTCTCCCCCAACCCCCGCAACCGAGATCGGGTTGTCTCCGCACCGCGATCGGGTCAATCTCGGTGCGGACAGACCCCAAACTCGGTTCAAGGGGGTAGAAAAGGGGAATCCCTACCTTTTTGGTAAAGATAGGGAAAAAGGGGGTGGTCGAACCGCGATCGAGGTGAGTCCGGTTCGCGTTTGGGTCAAACGCGGTGCGGAGACACCTCAAATTCGGTTGCGGGGCATTTTGGGGTTGAACCGAGTTTTGGGTGAACGTGAGGCGGAGGCGAGGGAGACAAGATGCGGACAGAGGGGGAACTCGGTTGCGGGAGCGGGGTTGTTGAGGTGGGGAGGGGCTTTTGGTAGAATCCGGGCAAATTGCGCAAAGTTAGGGGGCACGGAATCATGAACAAGCCAAAGACAGACAAATTCTCTTCAGATGCGGTGCTTGTCTTGCGTCAGGCAGAGCTTGAAGCGCAACAGTTGCATCATGACCACGTGGGCACGGAGCACATTGTGTTGGCGTGTAGCGTAGTGCCGAGCTTGGCGAAAGACGTTATCCTAGCGCGGACGAATGTAACGCATGAAGATTTGGTGGCGCGGTTGCAGGAGCTTATGCCCACAGGTGGCGTTGCAGACGCGGTGCCGTTGGAGGCGTTGGCGTGGTCGCCACGTGCGCTGAAGATCTGTGAGATGGCGCAGATGATTGCGCAGACTCGCGGGATGAAGGAAGTTGCGACGACGTGTCTACTTCTGGCAATCGTCTCGGAAGGGCAGGGGCGTGGCGCGGAGCTTCTCATGCAGGTGGACGTTCGGCAAGAGTCGATCGAGGAGTTGCTTCCCCAAAAGGATATGACCGAATCTTCGGACAGCAACCGGGAAGAGGAGGGAATGCCTCCCCCGCCTCCGAAGGATGAGGCGCAGAAGGAGAGCTCGGCTTCCGCGTTGAAAACCTTCGGGCGAGACCTGACGGAGTTGGCGCAGGCGGGCAAGCTTGACCCCGTAATCGGGCGCGAGAAAGAGACGCATCGGCTGTTGCAGATTCTGTGCCGGCGCGGGAAGAATAACGCGGTCTTGATTGGCGAAGCGGGCGTTGGGAAGACGGCGGTCGTGGAAGGCTTGGCGCAGTTGATTGTTCGCAGGGACGTTCCGCTGAGTATGCTCAAGAAGCGAGTGGTCGCGCTGGATATGGCGTTGCTCGTTGCCGGGACGCAGTATCGCGGGCAGTTCGAGGAGCGGCTCAAGCGTATTATTAAGGAAGTTACGGAGAGCGGAGACGTGATCCTCTTCCTTGACGAACTGCATACCATCGTTGGAGCCGGCGGACCCGAGGGCGCGATGGACGCGGCGAACATCATCAAGCCTGCGTTGGCGCGCGGTGAGTTTCAGTGCATCGGCGCAACGACGCTCGGGGAATACCGCAAGAGCATCGAAAAGGACAACGCGCTGGAGCGTCGCTTCCAGACGATTCTGGTGGAGGAGCCGACGCCCGAAGAGGCGGTGAAGATCCTTGAGGGCGTCTCCCAGAAGTACGCGCAACATCACCACGTGAGCTACGCGCCTTCGGCACTCTCGGCAGCGGTTCGCTTGACGGAGCGTTATCAGCCCGGAAGGCAACTGCCCGACAAGGCGATCGATGCGATTGACGAGGCGGGGGCGCGACTGCGCATGTCCAAGAGCATACTGCCCGATACGGTGCGCCAATACGAGATAGGTGCGCGCCTTTTCCGGGAGCAGAAGGAGCGTTGCGTCGACGCCGGAGACTTCGATGGCGCAGCCCTGTGCCGTGAGCGCGAGATGAAGACGAAGGCGAAGTTCCAGGCGGCATATAAAGCGTGGGCAGCCGAGCAAGAGAAGGAACCGCTTGTCGTAACCGAGGAACTCGTGGCGCAGACGGTGGCGGACATTACGGGCGTGCCCGTTGAGCAGATGCTTGGCGGAGAGAATGCGCACTTGAATGCGTTGGAGGCGCGTCTCAATGCGGAGGTCTTGGGGCAGGCAGATGCCGTTGGAGCCGTGGCGCGGGCGTTGCGTCGCGCAGGGGCGGGGATGAAGGATCCGGCGCGTCCGATCGGGTCGTTCCTCTTCCTTGGCCCCACAGGCGTGGGCAAGACATACCTCGCAAAGGCTCTGGCGAAGGAGCTGTTCGGGGACGAGAAGGCACTCATTCAGCTCGATATGTCGGAGTTCCAGGAGCGGCACAACGCGAGTCGGCTCGTCGGTTCGCCTCCCGGCTATGTGGGGCACGAGGAAGGCGGGCAACTGACGGAGCGCGTCAGGCGGCGCCCCTATTCCGTGGTGCTCTTTGATGAGATTGAGAAGGCGCATCCGGACGTCATGAATATGCTCTTGCAGATTCTGGAGGATGGGCATCTGACGGATGGACTCGGTCGGCGCGTGGATTTCCGCAACACCGTGGTTATCCTGACCTCGAACATCGGGTGTAACTTTGAGGGCGAGGCTCCGGCGGTTGGGTTCCTGCCCGGCGATGACGCCAAGGGCGTGCTCATGGCGCACGAGGCTCTCCGGGAAAAGATTCTGCGCGATGTGCGCAAGTGGATGAAGCCCGAACTCCTCGCTCGCTTCGATGAGCTAATCGTCTTTCACGCGCTGACGCAAGAGGGGATCCGTGGCATCCTTGAGAAGGAGATCGAGGTGGTGCGCAAGCGGATCGCTTCAACCGGGATTCGGTTCACCTTGAGCGATGCGGCGAATGCGGTGCTCCTGAAGATGGCGATGAAGCCCGCGCAAGGTGCGCGCCCGATTCGTCGTGCGGTGGAGAAGCTTGTGGAAGATCCGCTTGCGGAGGTGTGCGTTTCGGCGCGTCGGCACGGCTCGTCCTTTACGCTTGTTCCCGGAGAGCCGGGTGCAGATGGTGAGAGCAAGCTCGTCGCCGTCCCCGCGAAGGAGCCTCCGCGCAGAAAGGCTATTGCGCGAAAGACGCCAGCGCGTAAGCGCAAAACCAAAGTGCGGAAATCAAGCGCACTCTCTGTCTAATCGCTGGCATTGCTTCTGCCCGTGCGCTGGGTTATGGTTGCGAGGGCTCGCGCCGTTCGCCTACGGCATACGTGCCCTCGAAGGTTACGGCGTCGCCGATCGTTGCTGTTACTTTCGCCCAGTTCTTGGCTCCGGGGATAAGGCGCGGAGGCTCGGAGAAGGTCGCGACAACGTCCACGTCCGAACGAAGGGCTTTGGCGTATCGGCACCGGGAGTCGACAACCGCTACCCACGGATGCTTGAACCCGGCGTGCTCTGCTGCTTGCATGGCAAGCGTCCACCCGGAAATGACGAGCGCAGAGTAGATGGCTCCGGCAAAGAGCGTCCCCTTGTCGTTCCCGTTCCCTGTCGAGGGCAAGGAGAGGGTAACCGCTTCGGCGGAGACTGCTTTAACTTCGATTCGCATCCCCGAGACGAGCGGGATGGATTGCTTAAAGAGGAGATTGAATTCGGCAGCTTCCATGGCGCGGACTAGTTCTTCCGGAGGGTGGCGTGCAGAGCAGTTGAGGAGGCGACCTGGAAGGCGGTGAGCCCGAATAGGGGCATGATGGCGAGCAGGTGATCAAAGATGTCGCTCTGAATGGCTTCGTAGGTCGTCCAAGTCGTAGTGTTGGCGAAGCAGTATATTTCGAGCGGAAGTCCGCGCTCGGTAGGCGTCAGCTGGCGAACGAGGCAGAGCATGTCGTGCTTCACGTTCGGGTTGGCGGTGAGGTACGCAAGGCAGTAGGCGCGGAACGTCCCGATGTTGGTGAGGTGCCGAGCGTTGGCAATCGAGGCGGTCGATGAGGGGTGCTCGGCGTTGTAGAGTGCAATTGCCTCGCGCTTCTGAGCGAGATAGTCGCGGAGGAGATCGATGGATGACCAGCGCGCAAGCTCCGCTTCGTCTGCAAAATGGATGGATTCGAGGTCGATGAGGATGGCACGCTTGATGCGTCGACCGCCACTTTCGCGCATTCCTCGCCAGTTCTTAAAGGGCTTGGCAACAAGGTCGTAGGCGGGGATGGAGGTGATCGTCTTATCCCAGTTCTGGACGCGTACAGTCGTGAGTGCGATGTCAATGACGTCGCCATCGGCATCCGCGCCCGGCACCTCAATCCAGTCCCCAATCTGTACAATGTTGTTCCCGGCAATCGTAACCCCGGCGGTGAGTCCCAAAATGGAATCTTTGAATATGAGCATGAGCACGGCAGATGCCGCGCCCATCCCGGCGAGGACGTGAACGGGGTCGCGCTCAAGGAAGATCGCGATACAGCCGATTGCCGCGAAGCAGTATCCCAAGACGATGAGTCCTTGAAAGAGACCCTTCTGCGGTTTGGCGGTGGCGCGTTGGGGGATGTACGCGTAGGCTATGCGCAAGAGCGTGGCAAACACGTTGGCGCAGAGGAAGAAGAAGTAGACGCGGACGCCCTTGTCGAGCACGGCGTGAATCCACTTCGTCGCGTCAAGATCTTTGAGGAAGAAATGGTTGTTGCAGACGCCGATAATCGTCAGTGGCACAACTTGGAGAAGGCGCGGGATGAGTGGTGACTCAAAGATCTGCGCGAATGGAAGACCGGGAAAGCGTCGCAACAGGTGGCGACGAATGAAGCTATAGATCACACGGAGGAGCAGGTAGAAGAACCCCGCGGCAAGGAGAATGAGAGCGAGCCTTAGTGCAATCGCACCATAGGTATTATCATGGATGCTAGGCAGAGAACGCTCAATATGCGTCAATAGCTCTTTAACGTTCTGCCACATCGCGGAGCCTTCCTACAGTCAGCGGATGTTAACGCGTCGCCCAACGATTTGCAGCCGCCCCTCGCTCAAGAGTCGCAACGCTTCGGGATAGGCGATGTGCTCTTGCTCTTGGATGCGGGCATGCAAGGTTTCGGGCGTATCCTCCGGGAGGACGGGTACGGACTTCTGCACGATGATGGGACCGCTGTCGGTTCCGGCGTCTACGAAATGCACGGTGCACCCAGCCACCTTACACCCATAGTCCAAGGCTTGCGTCCAAGCGTGCAGACCGGGGAACGCCGGGAGCAGGGCAGGGTGGATGTTGAGCACGCGATTCGGAAACGCCGAGAGAAGCCCCGGCTTCACGATGCGCATGAACCCGGCGAGCACAACGGTGTCGGCTCCGGCTTCCTTTATAAGGCGAATATACTCTGCCTCGGCGTCACCATCCAGTTTGGTTTTGAAGGGGGCGCACGAAACGTACTGGGCTCTGATCCCATGCCTGGCGGCGCGGTCGATAATTTTCGCGTCCGGGACGTCTGCCAGCACGCAGACGATCTCGGCGTCCAACGTGCCTTCCGCAATCGCGTCCACGATGGACTGCATATTGCTTCCTGCGCCGGATCCGAGAATGGCAAGCTTAAGTTTCATAGTTGCTCCGAACCAAGAAAGACTGTCGGCACACTCACGCACGCCAGTCGGCGGGGAGTTCGTCGATAACGGTTTGAATCACTTGCTCAAGCGTGAGGTGTGTGGAATCAATCACGATGACGCCATCAGCCTTGCGCAACGGAGCGCAGGCGCGACTGGAGTCAATCTTGTCGCGAGCAAGGAGCGACGCCTTAACGTCTTCGACCGATTGTTGCGCCACGCCCTTCTCAACCTCTTCCGCTTGCCGTCTCTGTGCGCGAACCTCCGGATCGGCTTCCAAGTAGAACCGCGCCGGCGTGTCGGGAAAGACTGCGGTAGTGATGTCTCGCCCCTCGACGATGAGGTTCCCGAAGCGGGTCAGCCCGCGTAACTCCTCGGTAATCCGCCGGCGCACCTCCGGAACAGTCGCCACCGGCGAAGCGTGCGCATTGATGCGTGGCTCGCGCAACTCCTTTTCCGGGCGAACGCCGTTCACGGTGTAGACAATGTGCCCGCCCTCAGCGGCGAACTCGATTGTCAGCCGATCGGCAAGCGCGGCAACGGCTTGCGGATCGGACGTATCCACGCCCTGCTCCAAGCATTGCCACGTTACGATGCGATAGAGTGCGCCACTATCCACGTGCAGGAATCCGAGACGCTCCCCGACGGCTCGCGAAACCGAAGACTTCCCTGCTCCGCTCGGTCCATCAATCGCGATGATGCGTGCGTCGGTTGTCTCTTCCGCTTTTTTCTTCTCGGGAATAACACCCGTCCGCACCAACGCCTCCACGTCGCGCCCGTCCGCCGTCTCCACTTCGAGGAGGTAATCCACGAGCAGTTGAAGTCGGTCGAGGTGTTCGGCGATGAGCTTCTCTCCGCGAGCATAGGCTTCCTTGAGAAGACGCGTTACCTCCTGGTCGATCGTCTGCGCCGTGGCTTCCGAGTGATTCTGCTTGCGCCCGATCTCTCGCCCGAGGTAGATCTGCTCCTCGTTATCGCCAAAGGACTGGAACCCGAACGCGTTACTCATGCCATAAGTGCAGACCATCCGCCGTGCCAGGTTGGTCGCCATCTTGATGTCCTGCGAGGCTCCGGTGGAAAGCTCGCCCGTGAACTGCTTCTCGGCAATCCGCCCAGCAGTCGCCATCACCAGCATATCCTTCATCTCGGCTTCGGTGCGGTTTAGCACGTCGCGCTCGGGGAGCGTCATCGTGGCACCCAACGCCCGCCCACGCGGGATAATCGTTACCTTGTGCAGAGGCTCTGTATGCTCCAAGAGCACTTGCGCCAAAGCATGACCGCCCTCGTGCCACGCGGTGATCCGGCGGTCGCGATCTGCCATCACGTGCGAACGCCTCTCGCGCCCCCAGAGGATCTTATCGCGAGCTTCCTCCAAGTCGGCGTGCGAGACGGATGTGCGCTTCTCGCGTGCAGCGAGCAACGCCGCCTCGTTGAGCAGGTTCGCCAATTCTGCGCCGGAGAAACCCGGAGTCCCGCGAGCGATACGCTCCAAGTCAACATCCTTCCCGAGGGCGATCTTCTCGGCATGAACCTTAAGGATCGCGAGCCGTCCCTCAATGGTCGGCAAATCCACTACAATCTGCCGGTCGAACCGCCCCGGACGCGTCAGAGCCGGGTCGAGCACGTCAACGCGGTTCGTCGCCGCCATCACGATAACGCCCGAGTTCTTCTCAAAGCCGTCCATCTCGGTGAGCATAGCGTTCAACGTCTGCTCGCGTTCGTCGTGCCCGCCACCGATTCCGGTAAAACGCGTCCGCCCGATAGCATCAATTTCGTCGATAAAGAGAATGCACGGTGCATTCTTCTTGGCTTGCGCGAACATATCGCGAACGCGACTTGCCCCCACGCCGACGAACATCTCTACGAAGTCCGAGCCACTGATGCTGAAGAAGGGCACATCCGCTTCTCCGGCGATGGCTTTCGCGAGCAGGGTCTTACCGGTTCCGGGAGGCCCCATCAAGAGCACGCCCTTGGGCACTTTCCCGCCCACACGCTCGTAACGCTTGGGGTCTTTCAGGAAGTCGACAATCTCTTGCACTTCCTCTTTCGCCTCGTCCACTCCGGCAACGTCTTTGAAGCGGATGGTGGCGTCGTCCTTATTCATCAGCTTGGCGCGGGACTTGCCAAACGTGAAGGGACTGCCCTCCCCGCCACGCATCTGGCGCACGGAGAGGAAATAAAAGAGCAGGAAGATGACAACAAGAGGCAGGACGGAGATCAGGATGGGCCCCAACCAGCTTGTCTGCGTCTCTTGCGTGGTGCGGACTCCTGCCGCTGAGAGGCGTTGCTCAAGTCCGTCGGTATCCAAGAAGTTCAGCCGGAAAGGGCGACGCTGGAACGTCTTTCCTGCCTTCTGCTCCTCGGCACTCGTGGGCACGATAAAGGCTCCCTCCAGATAGGTCTCGCCGGAACCTTCGCGAATGAGCTTAACAGTCGGTAACGCGCTGTTCCCCTTAACCTCGCCATTCTCGCGGACGGTTGCGCTCTCAACCCTCTGCCAGAAGTCCATCTGCGAGAGCGGGGGTTGCGCAGGATTCTGCGCGAGGGAGAGTCCCTCCGTCCCATTCCGAAAGACGGCGATGATTGAGCAAATAAAGACGGCGATCAGCAACCAAACAACTGCCGGCTTACGCCACTTCGAGCCTCCGTCTTCCGGCGGGGTCTGTTGCGGATGACGCTTCGGCTCCTCCGGCGCGGGAGTTGTTTTGTGCTGTTCTTCGGGGGAAGGGGCGTCTGCCATGTCAGCTCCTTTGTACTTCGCGTCCCTTTTCTTGGGAGGCGAGAATCTCGAAAAGTTGGTCAGATTGTTTCTTGCAAGCTCCGAGGATAAGCCCAATGCCATACGCGAGCAACCCGGCGATGGCGAGGAATCCTGCAACGTTCAAGGTCGGCTGACGGGGCACCACCCCGTAGTGGAAATACTCCACCAACACGGGCGTGAACATCCCCAACGCCAGAAGTAGCAGCACCGAACCGACAATCCCGAAGAAAAGCTCCGGACGGTAAAAGCGGAAGAGATTGAAGATCGTCTTCAGCACGCGCAACCCGTCTTGAACCGTGTTCAGCTTGGAGAACGATCCCGCCGGTCTGTCGCGGTATTGAATCGGCACCTCAACCAGGCTCATGCGCTTGTCCAGCGTGTGGAGCGTCATCTCGGTTTCAATTTCAAAACCCTGCGCCAACACCGGGCAGCTCTTCACGAAAAGACGCGAGAAAGCGCGATACCCGGTCATCACATCGTGTACGCGTTGCCCCCAAAGCAGGCGGATGAGCGTGCAGACAAGCGTGTTCCCGAAATTGTGCCCGGGGCGTTTGTTCTCCGTCATGTACGTGGAGGAGAGACGGTCGCCGTTGACCATGTCCGCCTCGCCGGCAAGGATGGGATTGATGAGCTTCTGCACTTCGTCGGCAGGGTAGGTGTCATCGCTGTCGACCATGACATACACGTCGGCATCCACCTCTTGGAACATCCTGCGCACCACATGCCCCTTGCCCTGTTGGCGCACGTGGCGGACTTGTGCCCCTGCCTCTCGCGCCAACTCCACCGAGCGGTCGGAGCTGTTGTTGTCGTAGACCCAGATCTCTGCATCGGGCAGTTGCGCACGGAAATCGCGAACCACCTTGGCGATGGTGAGCTCTTCGTTGTAGCACGGCAACAGAACGGCAACTTTCGGCATTGTGCATCTCCTCAAAATAATGTCTAACCAGTTTAACAAATAAATCGCTCCAGCGGGCTTAGGGGGTGCGAGTGGCACCCTCGCCGTTTCTCGCCTTTCCCCGTCGCTCTCGTTCGAGGGCTTTTACTGCCTGCCGAAGTGGGGGCAGGATGTGGGCATAGATCCTCTTCCACGCCGGGCAGAGGTAGGAGAGCATCCGCGAATCCGCTTTCGGGTTGTGTCCGGCTCGATTCTTCGGGCAATCCCCATGGCAGAACATCAGATAGGGACACTGCTCGCACTCGGCATTCCACGCACTCTTACGCGCACCAAACGCCCCCCGTATTGGATTCTCTAAAATTTCATCCCAGTCCTGCTCAAGGATATTTCCGAGACGAAGCTCCGGGCGGACAAAGAAGTCGCAGGGGTAGACGTCGCCCGTGTGCTCCACCACCACGTAATCCTGGCAACACGTCCCCATCGCGCAACTGTTCGGATTTCCCGAGAGCAACGTATTGACCACGCTATCGAAGAAGCGGATGGAAACCTGCGTGTGGTCGTTTGGGAACCACGCGTCGAAAAGGGCGATCACAAAGTCCGCCCACTCCTCGGGGGTGATGGAGTAGGGGGCTAACGCCCCATGCGCGTCAAACTCCACGCACTCGATAAACTGCATGAACGTGCAGTGCAACGTGTCGCGCAGGTAGGTGTAAAGTCCCACGGGGTCGCGGACGTTGTGCTTGTTAACGAGGGTAAGGAGGTTAAACTCGGCTCCGGCTTGCTTGAGAAGTTCCAGCCCGCGCAAAACCTCGGCGTGGCTTCCGTCCCCCGAGACCGTCCGCCGGTAATGATTGTGGACGCTTTCTTCGCCATCCACGCTCACCCCGAGCAAAAAGTGCTCCCGGGCGAAGAGGGTTGCGAGTTCCGGCGTAAGGAGCGTGCCATTCGTTTGGACGCAGTTTGTGATGACCGTTCCCGGGCGTGCATAACGTCTTTGAAGGTGAAGGAGTTTCTGATAGAACGCCTCCCCCATAAGGAGCGGTTCCCCGCCCTGGAAGGCAAAGGTGTGAACGGGTAGGGGAAGCGCCAGATAACCGCGCACAAGTCGTTCAAG